>CAYUWD010000152.1:0-8253 GCA_964448235.1 uncultured Bacteroidales bacterium
AACAGCTAACAGCCAATAGCCAACAGCTAACAGCCAATAGCCAACAGCTAACAGCTAATCAATAACCGGCAATCCATCATAAGAATCACCTTCAATAATTACATACTTATCAGGATTTTCTTCAATTTGCCTATCAAAATATAAAACTCCATTTAAATGATCTATCTCATGTTGAAAAATATGTGCAGTATACTGATGTGTTATTCTTTCTTGTACAAAATTACCATCAATATCATAATATTGAACATCTACCCAAATAGCCCTATATGAATTCCCTTCAATTTCATATTGGCTAACACAATCACCCGGAACCGAAAGGCAACCATCTGTTTTTAAAGCAACAGTATCAGAATATTCGACAATAACTGGATTAAAATACACCTCCCAAGGTTTAATAAGAGCAGAGCCTTTGTCATAACGTTGTACCCAAATAACATTTCTATTAATTCCTATTTGTGGAGCAGCAATCCCTACTCCTTCTCCTAAAACTGTTGTTTTCATTCTATCTGTTAATAACTGTAAATTTTCTTCATCCAAATTTACATTCGTAGACATATTTCTTAAAATTATGGAATCTGGTTGTTCACAAATCGACATTACGTCAAACTCATCATTACTCCCTCCTCCTGTAATTAAAACATTTTCATCAACAGACAATGCAGTAGTAGTTGTCGCCTCAATTATATGTAATGGAAATGAAACGCCACAATCATTATAAGCCCATACATATAAGTGATAATTTATCCCTTCATCTAATTCTGAAAATTCTACTTCTGAAATATTGCCTAAATCTGTTGCTGATTCATAATCATTTTGAGTATTATATTTATATCCACTTGCCCCAGATACTTCTGTCCATTTCCAAATAATTTCAGTTTCTGTAATTTCTCCTGAAACATGCTCGGGCATATCAGGTTGAATATCAATTAAATCAGTATAATCAAATACATAAGTTTCATTTTGCACAGGACTACCACTTAAATTTTCAATTTCTACTTCAAAACAGGCTGTAGTATATGATGTGAAATTAAGTATATCCCCATTTGTATATACAAAACTATCTGATTTACTATCTTTTAACTTTACTCCATCCTTAGAATCTATAATATCAATATCCAATTCAGTATTAGAATTCCCTTCACAAAATAATTTCACATTATCTTTATTCTGTCCGGCACTAAAAGTAACAATATACTGAGTATCTTTACCTGGTGTAAAAACAAAAGTACTTAGATTGTTTTGCAAACTAAAGGATTTTGACAACAATTTTCTACCATTAATATCACTTACCATTACATTCAAGTCTTTATATCTGCATAATAACTCTATAAAGGATTGTTCACTTAATGGATTTGGGTAATTATTCAAAATACAAAAATCATTATCTTCTTCAAAATATTCATGCAAACTTGTTAATACGTCTAATTCTATAACATTTTGTGGCCAATAGATCATTGTATCAGTCATATTTGTAGTATTCTCAATTAAAACACTATCAAGTAGCAACTGGGAACCATTTTGATTTATTTCAAAACTAATTAGTACCTCTGTCTGAGAAAATATTGATGTAAATACAAATATTGTAAACAAGTTCAATCCTAACTTTTTCATATTGATATATTTAGAGTAATTAAACATAGCAAATTTAGTGATTTATTTCAATTAAATTATAACAGTTATTGATTTTTACCATCAATATCTTAATATTTACCAAAAAAAACGTAACACTTACCACACTTTTTTATAATTTTATAAAATAGATGTTAAATTTGCTATGAATATTAAATTTAGAAACTATGGAAATTACTTATGAATCTATCAAACCTTTAGTTATCGAAGAAACATGGAACGGAAACCAGGTTTCTCTTCAGTTTAAAGCCAATAATCAGGAGCAAGCAATGCAAACTATAGGAGTTGCTATGCCGGATCAGGAAGAGATGATGAAACAAATGCAAAAAGAAATGGCTAAAATGACTGGCAAAAGCATGGCTGTAAGTGCAGGAGCAAATGCTTTGGGTAATCTAACCGGCATTCCAGGACTGGGGAGTGCGATGAGTAGTGCTGCTTCGCATACTAATGTCGGAAACAAAATGGATATGGATAAAATGATGAATGTTGAACTTACTGAAGAAGTAAAGCAAAAAACTATTGTTGATGCTTTTAAAAACCTTCAAATGTATTTTGAATATAAGGATGGTGAGTGGTTATATGTTGAGCCTAAGTACTAAATTTTAACAACACGTTTTAGTTGGGTCTTATTGTTTTCGATAACTTTTATTATATACACTCCTTTCGGATAATTACTTATATCAATTTGTCTGGATCGAGTTTTAAACAATAATTTCCCATTAATATTATAAACTTCAAGATTTAAATAACCCACATTCTCAATATTTAAAATTCCAGTAGTTGGGTTAGGGTAAATATTTAAATCAGACCAATTAGTATTATTAATCGATGTAAGACTTTCTTCTTCAACATATCTGACAACATAAATATCCGAATAACCAGCTGAAGTAACATAGCCATCAAGCCAATCTGTACTATAACTAAAACTACCTGTTATTGCTATATCATTATTAATACCGACTGCAATTCCATGACATGAAATTGAAATATAATTAGTACCTTCAAGAGTTTGTATCCAATTAAAATTAAAATCTGCATCAGTTTTCATAACGAAAAGATCAAAATTATTAATATTAGGGATACAAGCATATACCTCATTACTCAAATCAAAATCTGTGAGGGTATTATACACTCCACCCAAAAACAAATTATTATCATTATCCTTACATATTGACAATGGGGCAATTGAACCTATATTTGTGAGTATTTTCAACCAAATTTTATTTCCTTCCTGATCAAACTTATAAATAAAACCATCCCTATCTCCATTAAGTTCAATTGTATCTACTTCGCTACCAATTCCAAAGTCAGTATTTCCTCGAAAACTACCAATCAAAACAATTTCACTATCATTCACAATTTCAACATCGCTTGCTTGGACATAATATTCAGACCCAAAAGTATGAACCCATTGAGGTTCGCCAATAGAATTTAATTTCAACAAGAAAATATCACGGAAATTATCTGTAGAGACAATAAACTCATCACTTTCTGGTTCAAAGTTAACTGTATCTTCAAAACATCCACTAACATATACATTTTGATATCGATCAGAACAAAAAGCAGTAGTATACATAAATTCATCTGAGGTTAAACTCTTTGCCCATATAAGCTCTCCAAATAAATTGTATTTTGCAACAAAAGCTCCAGACTCATCATCATCAACTGTTAATTCATAAGTAGGGATTCCTGGTGCAAAGTCTATTGTTCCCCAAAAACTACCTGTAATGTATATATGGCTATCTGTCACCAAAATATCTTTTGCATTTGAATTCCCTCCATCATGTTCCATTGCCCACAAAACTTCGCCTTCTGGACTTAGTTTAATAATAAAAACTTCCGTCCCACAACTTGCATCAAATACATATTCATTTTCTCCTTCACCGAAAGTCATAACCGACCCAAACCCTCCTGTAATATAGATATTATAATCTTTATCAATATCTACAGCATTAGCTTCATCAAAACTACTTCCTCCGAATGATTTTGCCCATATCAAGTTACGATTCTCATCCAATTTTTGGACAAAAATATCTTGATCACCATTAGATGTCAAACTATTAACTCCTAGGCCTGGATCCATATCTATACTACCTGAAAATCTACCAACAGAATAAATATTACCATTTCCATCAATAACAATATCACGTCCAAAGTCGTATCCAGTAGAACCAACTCTACTCGACCAGTCAAAATCTACTTCCTGAGAGTGACTTGCAATTATAATAAAAAGAAAAAAGATAAAAAAAAGCGGTGCTTTCATACGTTAAATCATTATTAAAATAATCAATTCGTCGATAAAGATAAGCAATTAAAATAAGATAATCAAGCCTAAATAGTTTTTTTTGAAGCAGAACAAGGACGTATTCAAAATCAAACAAACTGGACATGTCCAAGTTCATATATTTATTCATACTCTACATAAATATCACCAATAGCAATATCGTAAGCCGTACCAGTTCCAGTATATGTCATAACAATTACGATATAAAGTGATCCACTATATGAAACAGATGTTCCAGGTGTCAGCGAATATGATGCCCATGAGTTACTTGTTATATTTGTTCCAGAATTTGTGATCTCAGACCATACTCCATTACTAATTTGCCTTAAGTATGTATGTGTAATATAACCACCAGTACCATCATCGCATTTATAGTTAATTGTAAGTTTTTTTACTTTTCTTGAAGAGCCGAGAATATCAACAGGAATACTTACAGGGATTATTACGCTGTAGGTTCCAGCAGCAGTAGGTTCAAACAACACACAATTCCACTGATTTTTAAGTTTTATGTTTGCACCATAAAGAGTTGTTGCTAAAAATGGACTAACTGCTAATGTTGTAGTTGCCTTATCTGCAAAATATTCAATTGCTTGAACATTTCCAATTACTTCTAATTTCTCTGAAGGTGCTGTAGTTCCAATACCAACATTACCAGTGTTTCTAAAAGTAACCAAATCTGTAACAGTTGTAAGATCATCTGTAGAAAAGGCAAATCTCAAATTTCCACCGTTATTATATGCTCTCCAGTCGTAATAACTTGTTCCTGTTCTATACCATTCGTAACCAGCAATATTATGATCTGTAGAACTAACTCTCAAATACTGGTCTCCAGACCCACTAACCTCAAGTTTACGAGAAGGCGATGAAGTGCCAATTCCAATATCTGCAGTATTATTATTATAAATATCATTACCAGATTGAGTCCAAACAGAATTAAGTGTTGTTCCAGACCAGCTTAAACCATTGCCACCAGCAAATAAAGAGCTACCTGTACCCACGCTTAAGTCACCATTTGCATCAACTTGTAAAGTCCCATCAGTATAATTCGCAAATCTAACTCCACCTGTTGTATGTAGTTGTGTGCTCGGAGTTGATGTTCCTATTCCTGTGTTACCATTTTTTAGAATTACCATTGCATCACTTTCGTTCCCAAGACTTTCTCCATTACCAATTACAAATAACCTGTCTGCTGAATTCCAAGCATCTACACTCACAGGAGTATATAAAGTATTATATGTTCCTAGTGCAAACTCAGAATAGGATAGAGAGTTTATATTTCTGCCACTTGCATATGAATTAGTTCCTGAAGCAGTTGAATAATAACCTGTTGCAAACGCATGTCTTCCTGCCATTGTATTGTACCCGCTTACAAATGAATAACCTCCATATGCTAATGTCGTTTCACCACATGCAAATGAACCTATTCCCGATGCAATTGTAGAATGACCGCTGGCATAAGAATTCTCTCCAGATGCTGTTGAATTTTCTCCCATTGCAACAGAATTCCTTCCAGATGCAAATGTATTAAAACCGCTTGCAAATGCATAATCAATTGCATCTGTGCCATAACCGCATGCAAATGAATTTGCACCTGCAACTGTATTGCTTCCACATGCAAATGAATAATCCATTGCTCTTGTATTAGTTCCACATGCAAATGAGCTATATCCTGAAATTGTATTGTATCCACTTGCAAATGAATAATTTCCAATATTTGCCTTATCCCATTCTGTTCCATCAACATACCCTACTCTAAAAGCAGCTTTATCTGGATACCACATCATGCGTGTTCCAGGTCCATTTGCCGGAGGATCTCCTTGATTAGAAGAGCTCTTATATTCCCCAGAGAATAACACATTCCCCTCTCCTGTTCCTGCTCCTTCTAAATGTAACAAAGAAGATGGGGTAGCCGTTCCAATTCCCAATCTTTTATTTGTATTATCCCAATACAAGTCTGCATCTGAATTCAAAGAATTAATATCATCCCAAAATGCAACTTGAGTTGCAGACCCAGAGCCATCAACTACAACTTCATCTGCAATAACTAACTTTTCCCAAACTGGTATTACCTCATCACCTGAATTATAATAAAACCCAGGAGTATTATCCGTCTGATAAATCATTAAGCCTGTTGCCGGAGAAACTATTACATCGCGCTCTGTTTGAGTCATTCGAGGTATTAATATCCCTGATTCTGTAGATTGAACATCCAACATTGCCGAACCATCAGCATTACTGCCATCATTATTAATTGCTACACCTTGTGATAACAGAGAAAAACTGCAAACTAGTGCAGTCATAAATAAGCCTATTTTTTTCATATTCATGGTTTTACAGAAACACATTTAACTATTTTTAGCTAATTATTAAAACTGAAGAACACTCAAAGTCTTTTCAACTTCAAGTGTTCTTAAAATTTATATTTTAATTTACTTAAACACAGTATATTTAATTTTGTTCCAAACTAACACTAATATTTCCAATTGAGATATCTCTCAAAATTCCTGAGCCATTATATTCTAATCTAAAATAAAGGTAAAGTGAACCTGTAAATGTATCATTAGGTGATAGGGTAATTGTACTCCAACTTGTGCTTGAATAATCATTTAGATTGCTTACTAAAACCGTTGTTAATCCACCATTTAATGAATAAATAGCACATGCATCAATGTTATCTGCAGAATTATCAACTTTATAATTCACTGTAACTGTTCCAATTTTTTGCTGAGTTCCCATTAATTCTCTAGGAATATCTATGGGTATAAAAATATCTTTATTTGAACCTGATGTACTTGCTCTTACTTCTACGCCAGTAGTAGTAGCATAAAATTGGATATCATTAGGATCTTCAGACATTGCATTATATGGATTTATTTCATAAATAGCAGTTACACCACTAGATGTTGTATAATTATTGGCATTCATATACCCACTAGTGTTAATATAAGCTCCCCATGCATCAATACTTTGATCTGCTACTATATTTGCATCAGAATAAATGCCTGCGTCAGCATTTATCATTCCTTCAACATTTAATGAGTTAGAAGAACCATATAAATTCACATGACCATCACTATACTCAAGATTAGACCCGGATAATTCCCAATAATTTAATTGACCTAAAGAAACGCCTGTTCCATTTGATATATTTAAATCATCTCCAGAAATTGATAAATCCTGCGCATCAGTGTTTGCTTCATATCCATCCTGAATTGACGCTAAACTAATGCTATTCCCATCAGTAATTTCCAAATTTGTACCATCCAATAACAAAGTCTGAAACTCATTATTTGGATCAGCATCAGCGTCATCTACATATTCAGCAGTTTTTGCATGTATTGCATACGGAACGCTCAATAACTGAGTTGTTGAAAAAACACTATACATTTCCTCTCCATCAGGATCAATAGCAGTCTCAATAAAATATGGACCATCTAACCAATTTATGTCCGAAAAATTTCCTGACGCAATATTTCCACCACCAATTTCAAATGAAATTAAACCATTATCATTAGTAAGGGGACTATGGGTTTCAACATAAACTTCTGTTCCTACTTCAGAACCTTTCAAAATTTTAATTCTTACATCAACAATTTGATTAGTTACTAATTGATCTGAATTATCTCTAACAACGGCTTGATAACTAAACATTTCAGGACTTTGCGCTAAAATACTTAAACTTACTACACTTAAAATCAATACTATAAATACTTTTTTCATAATTATTTCTCCTTATTTTTTAATAATTTTTATAACTTTTATTTCTTTCTCTTTACTCAAAAATTTCATCAAATATGTTGATGCCGGCAAATCCGACAAATCTATTTCACTCTCTGAGACCTCAATTTTCTGTTCTTTGAGAACTCTACCCTCAATATCATATAACACAAGTGTTAAAGTCTCAAATTCTTCAACATTGGCAGATATTTTTAAAACATCTACAGTAGGATTTGGATATGCATATACGTCAATATCATACGATTCTGATCTTATTTCTGTTACCACATATATTTCAAATGGATGCTGTACACCTTCTGAAACACTTCCATTAGTTTCATTATTACTATGATAAAAGACAGAGCCTATTGTATAACTTATAGTACCATCTCCATTAGCATCTCCTCCTGCGGTGAAAACTCCACTTTGAGCTTTTAAGGTAAAAATGCTGAATAGTAGCAATATTACCAATAACAATTTTAATTTTGTATTATTCATATTTTTCTCTTATTTAGTTATTATTTTCCTTTTTTAATCAATCCAAAAACTCCAATCCCAATTATTATAATTCCAAAACCTCCGGCCATCATTGTTTGCCACTTATTTTCTTCTTTTGCCATCTT
>CAYUWD010000153.1:0-8250 GCA_964448235.1 uncultured Bacteroidales bacterium
AAAAGTTGGTTTTCCTTCAAATTCTATTAAAACAACGGTTCCCGGGATTAAATATCGATAATCTGAAAAACACCAATTAAAGTCTATTTCTTCGGTGTACCATATAGTAAGAGGTCTTTTTGGTGAGTGAAGATAAGCTTTTTTACAAGTGTAACCATTTATTTGTTTGGTATCTTCGTAGAAATTGATTTCGGGGGGAGACCATTCTATCACAGTGTCGTTTTCAATCTCAATCTTTTTTATAGTTGATTTTAATAACTCACTAATTACAGGTGGTGATAATGGATCTGTTTTTTGCCAATCTATATTCTCAAAATTATTGATAAAAACCTTGTTAACTTTTTCATTATAATAAGCCATTACAGAGATGTGTCTTGACTTTTTTCTGTTAAAAACAACATAGTTATTATAAGAATTGTTCTGGTGTATTTTATAACCACTACTTGTAACAACAGTGTCTTTATCAAATGAAATAGCAGTTTTAAATTTGTATGTTAAAATATGATATTTCCCTTTAACCCATTCAATCTTTGTATTAGTTGAATTAGTTGTGTCTTTCTGAAAAATATAATTTGGCATATCAGTCTCATAAATCAGATGATAATTTTGGGCATTTGCAGAAATTGAAATTATTATTGCTGTTAAAAATATAATAATTAGATCGATTACTTTCATGTTTTCATAACGTATTTAACGAAGAGTAAAACTTACTTAATTAAACTTAATAGGTTTGCATTTATTGTAATTTTGTTTTTATTTTGTTAAAGTTACTTAAAATACCTTAGATTATGAAAAAGCATTTATACCTTATTGTATTCTTAATTCCTTTGTTTTATTGTGGAACATGTAATCATGAGCAAGTTGATGGTGAAATAAAAATGGAAACTCAGGAAATCTCTGTTGGTGATACACTGTTGCTCGAAGCCGAAATCTATGATAAAGAAAAAGAATTAAAAAGCATAATGTGGGATGTTGATTCTGCTGATAATGTAGTTCTTATCAGTCCTGTTTATGAAGATGGCGACTCAACAGAATATAAGGCTCTTTTTATACCTTTAAAACCGGGCGAGTACAATGTTTTACTCTCATGTTTTTATATTCAGACAAATCCAATGTTTATTGATGAAGTTGAGATTGTTGTTAAGTAACTAGGCAATCAGTATTAGGCTTTAATCGAGAACAGATAAACTGATTAACCGATCAATCCCTTTAAAATTCGAGGATTCACGAGCCTCTGGCTCGGGATCGAAAACCGATTAATTATTTATCCACCACCCCAACACAACTTTTACTCCCCAGTGATTTTGAGTTACACTTACTCCATTATCTGGTTTAAGATAAGTTCTTCCAAATTGCATATCGATTATAAGTGAAAAGTTATCATTGAATAAGAAGTGATATCCGGGTTCGAAAAATACTGATAAGCTTCTATGATTATAATGTACATTTCTTGTAAAGGCAACACCGGGACCTATAAAAAACCCTTTGGAAATTGCTGAATTATTACGTGAGAAATCAAAATGATATGGTAAACAAATTTCTCCACCTATGTTTATCAATGCAGAACCATACGAACGAATTCCATAGTTTACCAAACTAAGAAATCTTATATCCAGATTATCAATAATACCCGGAAATTGAACAGCTAGCGGTACAACATTCAAGTCAAATGCTCCACTTGGATATTCTGGTTCAATAGTAACAGCAGGACTAAATCCAATCATCATAGCATGTTCTTTTTGTGCTTTTACAGCAAAAAATGCAAGCGATAGGATTATTATTAGTATAACTTTTTTCATATGTTTTAATTTTAACAGTTCAATTTAACTTCGGTCATCCGTCACCGGTCATCCGTCATCTGTCATCCGTCACCGGTCATCCGTCATCTGTCACCGGTCATCGATCACCCGTCCTAGAAAGGATATCCAATACCAAAGTTAAAAGTAAAATCGCTTAATTCAAAAGTATCAAAAGTACCAAGCCATCTTTCATTTTCTGAGTAAACAGGGTCGTATAGTGGAATCCCAAAATCAAATCTTATAATAAAAAATGAAAAGTCGAACCTAGTTCCAAAGCCGGTGCCTAAAGCAATTTCTTTATAAAAAGAATCCCATTTAAATATAGCTCCTGGTCTGTCATCTTTTTCGTCAATTGCCCAGATATTTCCAGCATCCAGAAAAATTGCTCCTTCAATAAATGAAATTAGTTTAAATCTATATTCTAGATTAAACATTATTTTCATGTCAGCAATTTGATCGTAATTTGTCTCAGGATTAGAATATGATCCCGGACCAATTGTTCTAACACGCCATGCTCTTATGTCGTTTGCTCCTCCAATAAAATATTTTTTAATAAAGGGAAGACCTCGTATCGAATTGCCATAGGGTAATCCAATACCAAAGAATCCTCTATAAACTAGGCTTTGATTTTCGTTAAATATTTGATAGTATCTGTAATCCAAATCTGCTTTTGCAAATTGGGCAAATTCGACACCAATAAAGTTATAAGCACCATCAATTTGTTCTTGTTCTGTTGCCTTATAAATCATATTGGGAATGTTCCCACTTGTTTCGAGATTTAACCAAAAATATGAGAAACTTCTTGTTTTGTTAATGTTTTGATTATTAAATGTCAAATCGTAACTAAAAACAGACATTAATTGATTTTCATATGAGTATCTGATATATAGATTTTCTATTTGTTCTTGAAAATCGGGATTAAAATCAAAAATCTTTACAAGATATATTTCTATGGGATTGATAAAATGAGTATAATGTTTGTTTTTTCCACCTTTCCAAAAATATCCAAAACTGGCATTTCCAATTGTTCTGGTATAATCTGGTCGTTGTTGATAATTAAAAGATGTACTTATTCGTGTTTTAGGATTGTGGTTTTTTACAAAATCATAATTTTCGTAAAATGGTATCATTAGTTTTGGAATATTTAGTTTCATTTCACCACCATATTCCAGAGTGTTAAAAAATGTTTGTTTTGTTTCTTCACCTTCTAGGGTTAAGGTTTGAAAAGCTAAAGTTCCTTTTAATGAAAATAATTGAGCTCCTTTTAAGAGGTTTTTATTGTTATAGGATACTACCCCAGCCATTCCGATATTTCCTGAAGTGTTATTTCCTTCAAGTTCTACTGTATATGATTGTTTGGTAAGTGGAGTAAGGTAAATATGTAAATCCAAAAAACGCTCTTTTTGAGTGTCAAGAAAAACATCTTCAGATGTGTTGAATTTCATGTTTATTAACTTAAATTGCTTTAAATTAGATAGGTGAGAATGTGTTTTTTCAATATTTTCAATATTATATCTATCGCCACGTTTAACAAAACAAGATTGAAGCAAAACAGAGGGTTTAATTTTTAATTTCTTATTATAAATTATATTGTATCCATCGGCATAAATTGTATCAAGGTTTGCGTTATATCCTTCTATATCAGAAATGGATAGTTTCGGATCATAATTTGCATAAATATATATGTTTCTTATTGTTTGTGATTTAAAAGGTGTGTTATTTACTATATTTTCTTCATCAAAAGATTTTCGAATTGCAATAGTTAGTTTTGCCTGATAAGGATTTAGTGTTGTGTCAGCATAAAAGTGAACATTGTTTACAGAAAAGTAATAATATCCATTTGTTTTAAGCATTCTAACTAAGCGTTCGCGTTCATCCTGTAATTCGTCTGTGTTAAATTTTCTATTTGTGTGTATTAGCGAATTAATCGTATCTAATATTACTAATTCGTTTACTATTGGATCTGTGATATCATAAATAATCTCTGAAATGATGTAAGGTTCTCCTGTTTTGATATTATAAGTTAGTGCAGTTTTTTTTCGCTTATCTTTTCTTGTAAAAGAAACTTCAGCATCATAATATGATTGTGCAGCAAGGTACGATTCGATATTGCTAATAGTTTTTTGGGTTGCGTACTGATCATATATAACAGGTGCTTCTCCCACAACATTTGCAATTTTTTCTTTCCATTTTCTTTCTTTTCCAGTTTTAGTAATATTGTAAACCATTAAATGAAATCTAAATATTGAAAGTGTTTTACGATTGGGATTTTGTTTTAATGTTGTCTCTAATTCTTCTTCATCAATTGAAGAATTATCACAGTCAAATTTTGTGTTTGCAAGTAAATATTCGTCTTCTGCAACATGTTTTGTCGGTCGACAAGAGTTAACTGAGATTACAATAATAAGTATAACACAATGTAATAAAACTCTTAAAGCTATATATTTATTTAATTTCATATAGATAAGACAAATATACAAGATTTTTAACGAAAAGAAATATAATGATATTACAATGAAATTAACAATTTGATTTTGATATGTTTTAGCAACTTATATGTTCCAAGTCCCGCAAGTAAATAAAACATAGGTAAAATGTATATATCAAATCGAGAATCGTGTTCAGCATAAGATAAAGCAACAACAAATAAATGAGATACAATATATATTATCGATATTAACACTATTTTATTTTTTTTGTAATATAACAAGCTAATAAAAGTCAAAATATATGCGGGAATTATCCATATTAAAACTCTTATTTTATACTTTGTTGAATGATATGGTCTTATATGAACCAAAGTATAGCTTACTCGACAAATTGCAAGTTTAGCACAAGGCAAAGGATGTCGAAAGATATATTTAACTCCATTTATCCAATTATTATCATCGATGTCCACATCTTGAGGCATTTCCAGACTTAATTCTTCATGTCCCCAAACTGTTATTCCTTGTTTTAAGTTTTTTACGGGTGTAGTTATCTGAATAGATTTATTAAAAATCCCAATTGATGACATTGAAAAAATAAATAATATAAAAACAAAGCCAGAAAAGAATGCTTTCCACTTTTTTTGTTTTGGAAATCTGATAATAATGCATATGATCCAAATAGGTAATAAAATCCAGCCATTAGGACGAATTAACATTGTCATTAAAAAGATAGGAATGCTATAGGCCAAATCAATAATATTTTTTGATTGCAATAATCTAATCAAACACCATAAGCTTAGTATTACAAATGAAGTATAAAGCGACTCGGTCAGGATATACATGTGCCAGGAAGTAATAAACGGATTACAAAGGTAAAGTGCCATTGCAGTAATTCCTGCAATTTTTGAATTACTTATTTTAATTGCAATATCGTATAATGCAAACGCTGACAATATTGCAAATCCTATTTGAATTATTAGCACAGAACCAAGAGGTAAACCCATTAGTTTTGTAAATGCGATTACCAGCATATAGCCTATAAATTGTAATTCGCGACCGATGAGAGAAATTTTATCAAGTATTTTGTTCGCACCTTCTATATATCGCCCACTATCAAGCCAGAGCTTTATTCCAGGTATTCCATTGCTTATGTTTCCTGTTTGATAGTTTGAATAGTTCAGCCATAAGAATCTGGCAATGATTATAGCTATTATTATTGGAAAAACTATTTTTTTATTCTTATTAGCATAAGAATATATTTTAGCTATAATATTTAAAGAGTGTTTAATCATTAAATGTTTTAAACTAAAAGTAGAATATTTTTTTGAATAATTAAAATAAATATCTATTTTTGCAATCCTGTTTTAGAAAAACAGACGGTTTCATAGTTCAGGCTCGATTTTTGAAAAAATCAGTACATGAGCTAAATAAAACGTTAATTGAAATATTTGTTATCCTAAACAATCAGAAGCATGATTTTTTTCAAAAAATCGAGGCTCCTCGAAAAATTGAATAAAACATTTGTTAAATTTTATTATTTTTCGGGATTGGTTAGATACATTTTAGATATAATATAGATTAGTTCTATATCGGTCCCATAGCTCAGCTGGTTAGAGCACCTGACTCATAATCAGGGGGTCCTAGGTTCAAGCCCTAGTGGGACCACAACAATTAGCAAGGCTTGCAGAGTTTTTTACTTTGTGAGCCTTTTTTAATTTGCATACAGTAGAGAATCCAGTCCGGGGAATACAAATATTTGGAAATGGATTTTTACTCGTAAACTCGTGAGCTAAAGATTGATGTATATCTTTGCTAAAACTGAGGTACGAAGGTATGCAAAGATTACGATATGCTGAGCATTTTGTCGAAGTAT
Organism: uncultured Bacteroidales bacterium; assembly: GCA_964448235.1. Lineage (GTDB taxonomy): Bacteria > Bacteroidota > Bacteroidia > Bacteroidales > ML635J-15 > Bact-19. The sequence goes on from CAYUWD010000153.1 coordinate 6,102, forward strand.
GACAAAAATTTTGTCATGTCCTAAGTTGTTTTGTTTAATATTTATATACCATGACAAATTATGCCAAGCTCAATCATTCAATCAATCATATCATGACACATCCTTAAAAATCAATCCGATTTGAAAAACAATTTATCAATCTATTTTATTAAATTTGCAAACTGAATAAAAACATAAAATTCTATGTATAGAACACATAATTGCGGAGAACTACGCAAAGCAAATATTGGAGAAAAAGTAAGCCTGTGCGGATGGGTTCAACTAAAGAGAGATAAAGGAGGAATGATTTGGATTGATTTACGGGACAGGTATGGCATTACTCAACTTGCTGTAGAAGAAAAAAATACTTCTAAATCAATAATAGAAACAATAGACCAACTCGGAAGAGAATATGTTATTCAAGTTATCGGCGAGGTAATTGAACGTTACAGTAAGAATGACAAAATTTCTACAGGGGATATTGAAATAAGAATTGAAGAACTAAAAATACTAAATAAATCTGACATCCCTCCATTTACAATTATTGATAATACTGATGGTGGTGATGAGCTTAGAATGAAATACAGATATCTTGATATTAGAAGGAATCCCGTTAAGAATGCACTAATGTTACGTCACAAAGTAGCACAAGAAGTTCGTAAATATCTGGATAAACAAAATTTTATCGAAATTGAAACTCCTGTTCTAATTAAATCAACTCCTGAAGGGGCCAGAGATTTTGTGGTTCCTTCACGCATGAACTCTGGTGAATTCTATGCTCTTCCTCAATCTCCGCAAACATTTAAGCAATTATTAATGATTGCAGGAATGGATAGATACTTTCAAATAGTTAAATGTTTCCGTGACGAAGATTTAAGAGCAGACAGACAACCGGAATTTACACAAATTGATTGCGAAATGTCGTTTGTTGAACAAGATGATATTTTAAATTTATTTGAAGGATTAACAAAATATCTTTTTAAAACAATAAAAGATATTGAGATAAACTATGATTTCCCAAAAATGCCTTACTCTGAGGCTATGGAAAAATATGGTAACGACAAACCTGATATTAGATTTGAAATGTTGATTTCTAATCTCACAAAAGAAGTTCAGGGTAAAAACTTTGTTGTTTTTGATTCAGCTGAGTATATTGGAGGTATTTGTCTTGAGAAAGGTGCCGAATACTCAAGAAAACAAATCGACAAACTAACAGACTTTGTAAAAACTCCTCAAATTGGAGCCAAAGGTCTTGTCTATTGTAAATATAATACTGATGGTACATATAAATCTTCTGTTGACAAATTTTATTCTCAGGATGATTGGAAAACAATTGCGGATAAAATGCAAGCCAAAGCAGGTGATTTGATACTTGTATTAGCTGGTGAAAAAGAAAGAACTTTACACGGACTTAGCGAGCTACGGCTTAAACTTGGGAATGAGCTTGGATTACGCTCAAAAGAAACGTTTGCCCCACTTTGGGTAATTGAATTTCCATTATTAGAGTTTGATGATGAATCAAACAGATATCATGCAAAACACCATCCATTTACATCACCATTTGACGAAGACATTCCGCTTTTCGACACAAATCCTGACCAAATTAGAGCAAAAGCTTACGATTTAGTAATTAATGGTGTTGAGATTGGTGGCGGATCAATTAGAATATTTGATCGTGAACTACAAGCTCAAATGTTTAAAAACCTAGGTTTTTCAAAAGAAGAGGCAGAAGCCCAATTTGGCTTCTTAATGAATGCATTTAAATATGGTGCACCACCTCATGGAGGAATTGCTTTTGGTTTCGACAGACTTGTATCCTTGTTTGGGGGTTCAGATTCTATTAGAGATTACATTGCTTTTCCTAAAAACAACTCAGGAAGAGATATAATGATAGATTCTCCTTCATCTATTAGTGATGAACAGCTTGATGAATTAGGAATTAAACTAGATCCGAAAGAAAAGTAATAAATAAACAATAAAATTGTCGAAAAAGCTACAATAATCCACACAAAAGGCTGGAAAGTGGAGATTTATGTTTATAATCTATTTATAAATAGATAATTGGTAAAAAACATAAAAGTTGATGTTTGAATAGAAACAAAAAGGATTAACCTGTATTATTCATGCGATTAGCTTTGTGTAGATACAAGGTGATATGCTGAGTATTCTA
>CAYUWD010000154.1:0-8168 GCA_964448235.1 uncultured Bacteroidales bacterium
AATTCTAAAATCGAATAATTTAAAAACAAAATTATTTACTTGCGGATTTTAGGTACTATATCATTTAGCAGATATACGACATGATTTGACGTGGTTGGTTATTATATTGTAACAAACTTAAATATAAGAAAAAACATGCTATCAAAATCAACATACACACGTGGAGTTAACTGCCACAAATCACTTTGGCTATACAGGAATAAGAAACAGGAACAAAAGTTTAGCGAGTCTGCAATAAGAGTTTTTAATCGTGGAACTGATGTTGGGATTTTGGCTCAGGATTACTTTCCTGGCGGAACTATGGCCGTCGAAGGTGATTATCCTACAATGCAATCTGTAAAGAATACGCAAGAACTTATTAAGAAAGGTATTGAAGTAATTTACGAAGCAACATTCTTTTATGATAATACAATAGTTGCGGTTGATATATTAGCCAAATTAAATGGCAAGTGGTGTATGTTTGAAGTAAAGAGCACCAATTCCACTAAATCTCAACATATACTAGATATTGCAGTGCAATATTATGTTGCAACTGGTTCAGGTTTAGATGTTGCTGAAACAAACGTAATGCATTTTGATCGAGAATATGTAAAAAGAGGCGATATTGAAGTAAAAAGACTTTTCAAATATGATAATGTTACTGATCAGGTATTAGGTCTTCAGGAAGAAATTAAGAATAACATTCCAATTCTTCATGCAGTAATAAAAGGTAATGAACCAGATATTAAAATGGGTAATCATTGTGAAGATCCTTATCATTGTGATTTTTATGATTATTGTCTTGCATTAAACCCTCCATCAGAAACAGAAGAGGTCGAATTAAGTTCAACACCCGAAGTTCATAGATATGAATTAAAAGGTTTTCTTAATAGGTTACAATATCCTCTTTACTATTTGGATTTTGAAACAATTATGCCGGGTGTACCAATGTTTAATGAGTCAAGACCATATCAGCAAATTACATTTCAATATTCTTTGCACTGGCAAAATGAAAAAGGAGGTAAATTATTTCACACTTATCATTTGGCTGAAAGTAATATAAATGTAGATCCCCGCAAAGCACTAATTGAGCAAATGATTAAGGACACAAAATCAGCAAAAACAATATTAGTTTACAATATTGCTTTCGAACGTGGTAGAATTAACGAAATGATTCGTGATTTTCCTGAATACGAAAAAGATTTGCAAAATATAGTTGAAAGACTTGACGATTTAATTATCCCATTTCGAAAGAAATACTATCGAACAGAAACTATGATGGGCTCTTCCTCAATAAAGAAGGTTCTACCGGCTTTATGTCCTAAGTTATCGTATTCCGAACTTGCTATCGGTGATGGTATGACGGCTAGCAATGCATTTCTGGATTTATACTACACCAATGATAGAGAACACATCGAAGAAACTCGTCAATATTTACTTGACTATTGCCATTTAGATACTTTTGCAATGGTTGAGGTGTTGGAGGTGTTGAAGGAAGCATAAAGCACCTTCTTTATTCCTAAGACTTCAACATAAACCTAATACTCTCTTCATCCGGTAGCTCACCAACATCAAAAACATCATAAATAAGTTTAGTCATAAATTCTGTATCAACTTCGTAACTACCATCAATAAGAATAGGACCATTTACACAGTCTTCGCATTTGAAGTCTTTCGCATATTTATAAATCGAGCTCATCAATTGATAAATCCTATCACCGTTTGAAATCTTGTGGCCATACATAGCAAACTCACCAATTGATATGATTTTTAGTAAATATAAATACTCTTGATTGTCTAATTCTAGTGTAATTTTCTTTTTTGCCATATTTTGATGTTTAATTCTGTTTTGATTTTTAATCCTAAAACAAATTTAAACTTATAGTTTATAATTCAGTTTTATGGTTAATAAAACCAACAAAAATAAATGTATAAGAATTATGTGCTTAGCTTGCATCAAAAACACCTAAGAGTCAGGCTTTCAGGCACATCAAATAATTACAAAAAGCTATCTAATTGAATTATAAAGGTTTGAGATTTTATTAACAATTTTATTAAGAATTTGAGGGGAGGAGTATTCCCTTTTAGACCTGATAAGGTGCTCAGACTGTTTACAAATCTACGTATTGAACATTCATTCACAATTGCCAATAAGCCTTTGTGAAACCTAGCTATTTATTTGTCTATTATTTCTTTAACTCGTTCTTTTAACTCGTTAATATCAGGTAAGAATAGCTGATATTTCGAAACAATCAAATTCGCATTATCATTCAGCATTGCATATTCAACCATGATTTCATCCTTTTCTTCAGATAGGATAATTCCGATTGGTTGATTGTCTGTTTCGTCATTGATTTCTTTCTCATAATATCCAAGATAGAGTTTCATTTGACCGATATGTTCATATTCAACTTCGCCAATCTTTAAATCAATTAAAACATAACATTTTAGTTTTGCATGATAAAACACTAAATCAACGTAATAGTGTCTATTGTTTAATGTTATTCGCATTTGTCTACCAATAAATGCAAACCCTTTTCCTAATTCTAAAAGAAAACTTTGAAGATTATTTATGATCGCATTTTCAATATCACTTTCAGTATATTGTGATTTTTCAGCTATTCCTAAAAACTCAAAAACATATGGGTCTTTTGTTAAATCATTTGCGGTTTTAACGATTTGACCTTCTTTTGCCAATTCTAAAATCCTTTCTTTATCTTGACTTAATGCTAATCTGTGAAATAAGCCACTTTGTTTTTGTCTTTTTAACTCTCTAACAGTCCAATTTTCAGAAATGGCTTGTTTTTGATAGAATTCTCGAGCTAAATCATCATCAATTTTCAACAATTCAAAATAATGTGACCAGGTCAATTTGTGAGACACTGTCTCACGTTTTGGGTATTTATGATAAAATTTTCGCATATAGGTTAAATTGCTTCTACTAAAACCTTTGCCAAATCGCAGACTCAAGTCTTTTGACATTTGAGGCAAAAGCTCTTTACCATATGTTGCTTTGATTTTTCCATCTTGCTCAAATTCAACTATAAATCTGCCAATTTCCCAATAAGCATTTAACATCTCAATATTTACGGCAGAAATAACGTTTATTTTTGCTTTATCATAAATAGAACCAATATTTTTAATCAGTTCTTCATATCCTTTATTTTGAATTAGTTTGCTCATCATTTTGAATTAGTTAGACAGTGTCTCACATTTTTACAAAGATACTAAAAATTAGTTGTTTCATGTCGCAAGTATTTGTGTGCAGCTTTGCAAATCAATTTCTTTTCTATACCCAATATGAGGAAATATAAAAAGTGGGCTACTCATTTTTGCAACTTACTTTTCCTCCAGAAATTATTAATTTGCAACTTTTTAATAAATACACAACTCAAAACCTATCCATCAATCCGGACATATCTCTTTCAACTTTGTCATCTAGTAGTCTAGCATAAACTTTGGTGATTTTTAAAGAAGAATGTCCAAGCATTTTGCTAACTGTTTCAAGTGGGACATTATTATTTAAAGTTATTGTCGTAGCAAAAGTATGTCTGGCCAAATGACTTGAAAGATTTTTTGTAATTCCGCATATTGTACCTATTTCTTTTAGATATGCATTCATCTTTTGGTTTGAGTAAACCGGAAGTAATACATTCTTCTCGATACAATAGGGATGGTTCTCATACTTTCCCAAAATATCAAGTGCGCTATTAATAAGAGGTATATGACATTCTGTACCTGTTTTTCCTCTTTTTGTATGCACCCATAAGGTTCCGTTCCCACCTCGAACCAAATTTTCTCTAGTTAAATTCTTTAAATCTATATATGACAAGCCGGTATAACATGCAAATAAAAAAACATCACGAACGCTTACAATCCTTTCTAATTCAAAGTTCTTGTCTCTTATAAGATTTAATTCCTCTTCTGTTAGAAATCCTCTATCAACCTTCTTGATTTTAAATTTTATGATTCAAAAATAGGTCTTTTCCGATCCACCCGTTTGCATGTGCAATTCCCAAAATCTTCTTAACATTCTTTAAATATTTGACTGTAGAATTATGATTACATTTTCTTTTTACCTTGAAATACATCTCCAAATCTGCAATAAATTTATAGTCAATTTTGTTAACTGGAATATCATTCATTCCATACTCAGATTGTAAGAATCTTTCAATATGAATACGTGTTGTTTCGTATCGTTTGTATGTAGAATTTGAAAACTCAATCCCAATTAATTTTTTAACATCATCATTATGCTTTTTAAACACATCTAAAATACTTGTCGATGTCTCCTCTATACCTAACCACGCATTCTTCAATGATACTGCTGTTATTTCTTTACCCTGTAAAGATAACTCCCGATAATGTCCTAAAATCTGAGACCGAATGCTATCCAGATGATCATTTATTAACTGTGCTTCTTCAGATTTTCCGATTGCTCTTGAGTATAAATCAGACCACATTTTCGGCTTAATATTAATACCTGCAGCTGCCTCAATATACTTACCTGAAAATGAAATTCTAACCATTATTGAAACTACTCCATTTTTCAATATTCTTTTCCTTCTGATAAAAAAAGTTAAATTTAGTGTTGCCCTTTTGTCCATAAAAACCTCCATTTTTTGCGTTGTAAAACTATAAATTTTAACGTTTTTCAGGAAATGCAACTAAATGAATATCAGTGCAAAAGCACCGAATCTATGGATTAATATTGCCAAAACATTAATCCATGAAATATCCATGAGAATATGGTCTTTTTTTCTTTTATCTGCTATTGCTAAAAAAATAAAAACCCTGACTATCACTTAATTTCAGGGTTTTTCGTTGTTTTGACTTTCTGTGTCAGCGGAGAAAGAGGGATTCGAACCCCCGGACCCGTGAAGATCAACGGTTTTCAAGACCGCCGCATTCGACCACTCTGCCATTTCTCCAATAAGAGTTGCAAAATTAGAATTAATTTCATTACCTCCAAAAACAATTCTATTTTTTTTTCATTTCATTAATTATTACTAATAATTTGATTATTTGTATCTGTTACGCGTATCATCAGTCAAAATGAAGTAAAACTCCTGATTCAAAACCTAAAGTTACAGCTCATAAAAAAGAACTTAATGAGTTTTTAGTCGATTTAATCTCAAATAATTAATAATAAAATATCATTTAAACTTTCATTAAAGAGGCTAATTGCTCAATAAAACTCTTCATAATTCAAACTTAATTCAATTTTGTGGAGTTGTACAAAGATTATCAATTTTTCTATTTTTATCTGCATATACAATTTATTGTTAAATACAATCATCCTAATACATTTTTGTTTTTCGTCATTATTTTTAAACATTTTATATACAACCTAATATGTCAATTTATGACGTTATTAACAGTTAATAAACAGTGTTTTTTTCTATTAACCTCTAATAGCAACAAACACACAGTTTATTAACAAATTAAAAAAAATGACGTTTTACATAAATATTCATAAGCAAAAATTGCTACAACCCACTGTTTTACTCTATTTCATAATATTTTTTTGAATTTTTTACCCTCTTTTTGTTTATTTTATTTTGTATATTTACTATACAATATTGCTGAAACCCTTAAAAACAGTGAGGTTTATCAACAAATAAACCAAGATATTAACAAAACAACGTTTTTTCTTTGAATAAACTTGCTGAAACGCCTAATGTATCTATATTTGTAAGGAATAATTTAATATTTAATAAATCTAAAAATTAGAAAAAATGAACAAAGCACAATTAATTGACTCAATTGCTAAAAAAGCAAATTTAACAAAAGCTGACGCTAAAAAAGCATTAGACGCATTCGTAGAAACTACAACAGACACTTTAAAAGGTGGCGAAAAAATCGCTTTAGTAGGTTTTGGTACATTTGGTGTTACTAAAAGAGCTGCAAGAAAAGGTCGTAACCCACAAAAACCAAACGAAGTTATCAATATTCCTGCTAAGAATGTTGTTAAATTCTCAGTAGGTAGCGAACTTAAAAATGCTGTTAAGTAATTTCGTCATAGAAATTCACGTAAAGGGAACTTCGGTTCCCTTTTTTTATGCATGTTAGTTTAAAATTTGTAACTAATGATACAATATTGGTAAAATTGTGTTTGGTTCTACCACGAACGTCTTTAGACCTCACGAAGTAATTTCGTGGAAAGAATTGCAGCATTATCAAAATTGTATATTACTTATGCTATAAATTGTTTTCCTTTCATGCTTGATCAAGAAAGAAACAAAGAAATCAAGAAGAACCAATCGTTATTCGCTACGCTCATGAGGGTTTCACCGTTCAACCCGCTCTTTTGAAACAATAGAACAGTAACCAAAGCGGGGTATTCCGAAAGCTTTCGGAACGTTGCAACAGTTCTAATTGTTTCAAAATTACTCACAATTATTTTTATTTTAATGGTGTTCGTGAGTGCTTTGCAGTTCACAAGGTCGGAGCTGGCCCTTCGACAAAAGCTCAGGAACCACTCGGTGGTTCTTCAAGGTCAACACACATCGCTTCGAATACTATTTTGGAACTTGATTTACTTTTAGTGAGGGCTGCGCCGTTGTCTGTTTAAATGCTCGTAATATTTACATTAATCTGCAAAAATTATAAATATTATTCGGTATTACCCATTAAAATAATGGTAGAACCTTGTGTTTTAATGTTCCCAAAATCAAAAAATTACACTAAAATCATCCATTATTCAAACTTCCTTTTATTTTTGTATTATAAAATTTAAATAAGATGAATAAACAAAATAAAATAAATTATCTAAAAAATTTTGTAACAGAAAAACGCTTTAAAACATTTAATAAAGTCCTAGATAAAAGAACAAGATATATTTCTGTAGTACTTGAAGATATTTTCCAAGGTCACAATGCTTCAGCAGTCTTACGGAGTTGTGATTGCTTTGGTATTCAGGATATTCATATAATAGAGAATAGTAATGAATTTAACACAAATCCCGAGATTGCATTAGGGGCTTCCCAATGGCTTACACTAATAAAACACAATCAAATTAAAGACAATACTCTTAATACTATAAAAAACCTAAAGAATAATAATTATCGTATTATTGCAACAACTCCACATACACAAGATTGCTTAGTTGAAGATTTAGATCTCCATAAAGGAAAAATAGCTTTATTCTTTGGGTCAGAACTGCCTGGATTATCTGATATAGTAATGGAAAATGCAGATGAATTTGTAAAAATACCTATGTTTGGTTTTACGGAAAGCTTTAATATATCTGTTTCTGCAGCTCTTTGTTTATATGAAATATCATTAAAACTTCGTAAATCAGAAATAAATTGGCAATTATCTCAAGTAGAAAAAGAAGAAATACTTTGCGAATGGTTAAAAGTTAGTATTAAAGATTCTAAAGGAATATTAGAAAGATATAAAAGCTAATGTGAAATAATAAAACTATCATTATAAGAACATCCTTCTTTACCCAACACCTCTAGTTTATATACCCCACTTTCTAAGTACTTTATATTAAGTTCAATATCCTCACTATTTACAACTTCACTATAAATTACTTTTCCAAGCAAATCAATAATTCTAATGGTACAATTACCTAATATATTAATCGGGATTTTAACTTTAATGATTTCATCTGCCGGATTAGGATATATAACTAATTTTTGGATATTAGAATTCTGAATATTATTAGGATGCAATACTTCATCATAAACTACCTGTGATTGTATCACAGCTTGTTCAAATTCATATAAATTATCGGAAGCAATTATTGCAATTCCAACTTTTATTGAATCTCCTGCAAGGATATTAACTGGTCCCACGCCAGAATATTGAACCATATCATCAATGATAGAACTATCCGGAATAACATTATTACTAATCATATAATATTTTTCAATATCAGCAAAACCATCAGTAATATCAACTACTCCATCTCCATCTTCAGTTTGTGCAAGTCCATAATTATTATTTTGTTGATCTGATAGAATCTTAAACCCTGCATACAAACTCTGAGCTCCACTTTTATAACAATACATTACATTTTCATCTTCAATCACATCAATAGAATTCGATGCTGCGTCTATTAAATCCCAATCTGCAAATAATCCAAAATAAAAATCTTCAATTTCAAATAATCCATTATTAATAATCCAGTAATCAATGATGAAAAAATTCTGATTTTCTTCATCATCCCATGCAAAAAC
>CAYUWD010000155.1:0-8094 GCA_964448235.1 uncultured Bacteroidales bacterium
AATTATATTATCCTTTTTCCATAGTTATCAAATCTTCTTTATTACTAAAGAAATATGAATATATGATGTTTTACAGCTATTTTCAAATATCAACGATACAAACACTTACTATAAAAACATACTACCAATTTCACACTAAAGCCACACTAGATACTACTATTGATGCCGTTTTACATACTTAAGACTTCTACTAGCAAATCACAATCAACAACTTAGAAAACCTTATCTGATATCTACAATAGCTAATATTTAGTTCTGATTCCTATAAAACCTATAATAACTGTCTATTTTAGTTGACAAAAAGCACTTTTTGCCGTAATATTATAATACAATGTATTGAGGAATTTCCCAATATGTTACAATAATTACTAATATGTTGCAGGCAACAAAAATAATATCTTATTTTATATACAGATATCTTAAAAGTATTTGCACTACTTTATTTGTGTTTGCTATTACAATAGTTTTTGCTCAAAACGAGGGAGACTACCAATCGTATCAAAGCGGAGCATGGCAAACCTCAGCAAATTGGGAAGTTTACTCGTCAGGAGCTTGGGTTGCTGCAACAAACTATCCAGGAGAGCTTGGAGGTGACTATACTGTAACAATTTTATTTGGACATGAAATTACAATTAGTAGTGCAGGGATAACAACACAAAACTTCACATCTCTTGTAATTAGTGGAAAACTAACACTAAACGGGAGTAATAGTTCTGTAGATTTTAATATCAATACACAATCAATTTATATAACACCTTGGCTTACTCCTTATGCGACTATTGAGTTTATTGATAAATCAGCTTTATGTTTACCCGAAAATGCAACAATTAGAGTTTGGATAGGAGGACTAAGTGGTGCTTGCAATAATAATCAGGAAATTCATATAGGAGATGCTTTTAATGTTTTCGCAGCATGTAATGGCGCTCCGGGTGATATTTTTACATTTGAAGAACTAATGGCTGGTGGAGGAACATTAAACTCTGAAATTTCCAGTCCGGTATCTGGTTCCAAAATTTGTCTCGGCGAAACGATATCCCTTACTGGTAGTTACTTAGGTGCAATAGAAACCAGTCCAACATATTTATGGTCATCGTCCGGCCCAGACAACCTTAGCTTTGTTAACTCCAGTTCTGATCAAAACCCAACAACGACACCAACTGTGCCAGGAACCTACACGATAAAACTAACAGTAAGTACAATTAATGAAGGAACAGAATACACAAATACTGATAGCATTGAAATTATTGTTGAAGAAAAATCTCTAGATCCAACCTCTGCTAGTGCAACACAAACTACCATAATGGATGGTAATAGCACTACTTTAACTCTTAATGGTGGTGGTGGTGGAACAACTGAGCAAATTTACTGGTATACTGATGCATGTGGAGGCACTCTGGTAGGTACAGGCAACGATATTGTTGTTAGCCCTACTGTAGAAACAACTTATTACGGCAGATATGAAAATGCGTTACCTTGCGATTTTGCAACTAATTGTAGCCAAATAACAATTAATGTTATACCTTTTGCCAATGTTTGGGAGGGAAATATAGATACAGATTTTGGCACAGCAGGTAACTGGCAAGGAAACGTAGTTCCTTCAGATGGTGAAGATATAATTTTCTCAACAAGCCCATTTAACGATTGTATTCTCGACAGAAATTTCACAGTTGGAATAATTTCAAACTCTTCAGATAAAGACTTTATTGTTGGAGATTACGTTTTTAATATTACTAATGAGATCGACTTTAGTGGTTCTGGTGTAATAGTTGCAAATAGTTCTTCTTCAAACATAGTCCTCTCGGGCACAAGTTCTCAATCGTTACCATCTGATTATTTCTTTAATAATACAATTACAAATCTGGATATTGGAAATGCAAACAATGTATCTCTCAATGGAGATTTAGACATATCAAATGAATTAAAACTTAGTAATGGAAATTTAGAAATATCTACAAATACATTAGAAATACAAGGCTTAATAAATTATTCCGGAGGAGGTTTAATTGGTGGGATTAGCTCAAATATTCAATTTGAAGACTGCGATAATTTAATCAATTTAGAGTCTATAACTTTAAACAACTTATTATTAAATTCCAGTAAAAATGTCCAACTTACAGGGGATACAGAAGTCAAGGGTGAACTAAATCTAAATACAGGCACACTCCTTTTAAACTCTTATAAACTAACTATAGCCGGAAACATTCAAAGAAACAGCGGATATATAAATGCAGAAACCAACTCAGATATTTTAGAATTTGCAAATAGCATTGAAATTACAATACCAGCAGGATGCTTTACAGGGTATATTGAAAAATTAAATATTAATGGCGCAGGGATAATTTTATCTGAGAACATTACTATTGATAATAGCTTAAGTTTTTATTCTGGAAATATTACAACAAATGAAAACATATTAATATTTACAGAAAATTTTACAACAATTACAGGAGCAGACTCAGAAAAATGTATAAATGGATTTTGTAGAAAAATTGGAAACACGGCTTTTAAGTTTCCTGTAGGAACAGATAAACTTTATGCTCCCATTAGCATATCAGATGCTCAGGGTGGTGGCAATTCAAGCGATTACTTTACAGCCTCATACTATAATCAATTACCTAATGATTTTTACGACAGCACACAATATGAATCTAGTATAGTAAGAGTAAGTGAAACAGAATTTTGGATTCTTGATAGAAATGGAACCAACAACGTCGCTGTTACACTCAGCTGGGATAATAGAAGTGGACACATCTCAGACTTAGACGAGTTAACTGTTGCCAGATGGGATGGCAACTTATGGCGCGATGAAGGGAAAATCAGTACAAGTGGGGATATTAATCAAGGAACTATTACTTCTGATTACGTTACTAACTTCTCTCCTTTTACCTTAGCATCCAGAAAGTTCGATGAAAACCTACTTCCTGTTGAACTCATTAGTTTTAATTCTTATTGTAATGACTCATACAGAGATATTATATGGTCAACTAAATCAGAGATAAATAATGATTACTTTATTTTAGAATCCAGCGAAGATGCAAAAAATTGGGAATTTATTGAAAAAATATATGGCTCTGGTAATTCAAAAGTCATAAACGATTATCATGTTAAAGATTACCTTAAGCAAGACATGGCGACTTTTTATCGTCTCAAACAGTTCGATTTTGATGGAACATGTCAAGTTTTTAATATTATATACTCAAAAGAATGTTTAATGGATAATTTTTCTGAATGCGATTTATACCCAAATCCAGCGGAAGACTATATCACAATTAATGTAAGAGATTTTAAATCATTTATCCTTACAAATTCAATTGGAAAAGTCGTATCATCGGGAGCAAAAAAAGAACTAGATGTTTCTGGTCTACCGGCAGGCGTATATACTGCTACAATATACCATGGGACTACACAAACGAATAAAAGAGTTGTTATAAAGTAAGATATCCAATCTAAATTATTACTTTTAACTCTGATACTTCAAATTATCGTTTTACAAATTTATTTGTCTCAATAATTCCATCACTTTCAAATCTAATTACTTTACCGCTAAGGTCACTAATTCTAATTTGAGTATTATTAGATAATCCAGTAAAATAGAGTTTTTCATTTGCAGGATTTGGGAAGATAATTAAATCAGATAAATTAATAAATTCTTCACTGGAAACTAAACCTGAATACTGCAGCTCCCATCCTAGAGATCTATAATGATCATCAGTAATATACTTTATAAACACAAAACTTTCAAAAATCAAAAATCAAGTAGCAAAATCACAATAGCTTCTTAATTCTTGATGAATTTAAAAACATTCAAGTTTTTATTATCACTGACTTTTAAAAAGTAAACTCCAGATTCGAGACATGAAATATCAATATTACCGTTTTCAAAATCATTGACAATTTGAATTGTTTTTCCAGCAATATCTACAATATATAAATCAGCTACCGCAGTTAAACCAGAAATGGATAAAATATCATTTGCAGGATTTGGAAAAACCATAATTTCTTCCACTTCAAAGCTTGGATTGTCAACTAAAATAGTTTCATAAATAATTGACCAACCAGGAGAACGCCCATACTCATTAGTAACATATTTGATATAGGCTGTATTTCCTGTAGTAGTTAACGAAGCAGGCATTTCCGCACCAAAAGTATAAACACCTAATAATGAACTCATATCCGAATCTCCGTCGTATATGTATAAAAAATCATCTTGGTAAAGTTCAAAATAATCATTGCTCAATACAATTACATTATCACTCTTCCCTGCGGGATTAATAAGCCATGAACAATCTGCATTATTTTGTGAAGGATAATCATCTCCACTACCATCGTTAATAGTATCATTCGCCTCGGAAACAGTTTCTTCTGAACAAAAATTGCCACAATATGAATCACTGTTTTCTAAAACATTAATCGTAACACTGTCTGAATATGTACACCCCCAATCATCAATAATATTTAAAGTAAACACTTGGTTTCCCGAACTTATCGGATATGCCAAAGCTTCACCTTCAGAGCTTATTCCTACACCTGAACCAAACCATATTAAATCTTCCTGACTTATTCCTATCGTATTCCATGATTCCATTTCATTAAAAGAAAAAACAGTATCAGCCAAAAATATTTGTGCATTAAAATATGTTCCATCATCAGCTCCCCAATTATCATAAAACATTAAACTCCAATCCCCATTCACTGGACATCCAATAAGGTTCTCAAAAGTTTCAATCGGCAAATAAGTTCCTTGAGAGATACTAGATCCTGAATTACAAACATCAGTTATATAATATTCTGCTTCGGGGCTCCAATAATAATCATAACCAACCCCTGATTGACAATCATCAGAATGTATTGGTTCACCAAAGTATGCATTATTACAAGTATAATACTCAAAAATATTCATTGTCTGACCATTAGGACAAGTTAAAGTTATATTCATATCCCCAGCATAAGAATGCTCCAAACATATCATTAGAGAATCAATATCGTCAACAGATTCAATTATTTCAGTCTCAACACCTGCAACAAATGAAAAAAACATAAGATCCTCATAAGTATTATCTTCAATACAAACATATTCGCCTTCGGCTAAAGATACAAATGATTGCCATTGCCCTTCACTAACTTCAGACTCCAATAGCACAGCATCACCTAAACACACAACTGTATCGCTTGGATATATACTTACTTGGGGTGGCACAGAAACTTGTACTTTTATAATATTTGGATAATCATATGTGCAATTATTAGTGTCAGTTGTCGATAATAAAATATAATACCCTGCAGAATTAACAAATTCATAATTAAACACATTCAACCCAATATTTTCAATAACAGTAGTATCTCCCTCTGAAATCACAGTCCAACTCCACCACAAATTTTCATCTGATTGAGTATAAGTCGTACCATTATTAGGATAATCACCATAGGCTGTTAAACTTACATTTCCATTCTTACAAACATTAATTATATGAGCATCCTCATCAAAATAAGCAGGTTCAACTTCATCAATACTGACTGAATAATTTTGACATTCTTGTGCATTGACACTAAATAACAAAAGATTAAAAAACATAAACAATAAAGGTAGGTGTAGATTTGATATTTTTTTCATTTCAAATTTCATTTAAAGTTTTAATAAAATATAATCAATGCTGATGTAAATATAACGCATTAATCGCATTAAAACAAATTAATATGCAAAAAAGGAGGTAAAAAACCCTCCTCCTCTATTTTAATGTGCTTATTTTCTATTCTTTAATAAACTTAACCATTTGTGATTCTTTATCATTTTGCATTCTAAGGAAATAAATTCCCGACGCTAAATTGGAAATATCTATTAACCCACCTTCAAAAGAAGTAAGATCAAATTGTATCTTTCCACTTAAATCATAAATGATAATATCTAAAGCTGTTTGCATTCCTGAGATATTAAGTATGTCTGAAGCTGGGTTAGGGAATACTAATAAATATGTTAATTGAAGAGATTCTTCGGTCTTGACAAGACCTGAATATTGAAGTTCCCATTCTGGAGATCTATAATGATCATCAGTAATATACTTTATAAACACTAAACTTTCAGAAAAATAGTTTCATTTGGAATTTATACATATTCACTATATGCAGCAATTAGTTGAGCCTCCTCATCAATACCGTCGTATATATATAATGTATCATTAGAATAAACATTAAAATAATTGAAGTTTATTATTATTGGAAAATTTGACTTAGATTCTAAATCAATAAGCCAAGTACATTGGGCATTATTCTGAAATGGAGTAAAATTATCTGTTCCATCTGTAATTAGACCATTAAAAATTTTTATTTACATGAATTTTCAAAGTTGTCACATTTTCTCTTTTCAATTATTTCCCCATCTGGATTATATATATACATTTTATTACCTTTTGCAAGTTTAAACACATTATACCATTGAGAATCTTCACTAAGATAAGAGATTCTAGTACAATATTTAGTATATTTAATAGGTACTACAATTTTCCCATCATCTCTAAGCCAACCAAATTTACCATTCTTTTCTACCAAAATATAATCAAAGATTACTCCCTCACTATTCTTCTTCCCGGTTTTAGGTTTCCCCATAGAATCGAATGGTCCGGCAAGCTGTTCCCCATTATCACAATACAAATAATATTTATTCTCTCTCTTAATAATAACTTTATTATTATTTTTCACAAATTCCAATTTATCTGCAACGATTATCGAAGGCTTTTCATTTTTTGAATAATAAAATATATATGAATTACCATCCCGTGCTGCTACATGAAACGGATCTTCAAAATTATGACCTGTTCTATATGAGTAAGCATTGTCATACCATTTGTCAAGAATATATGACCTGTTTCTAACACTATATATCTGACACATACCATTTCTGTTCACTTTAATATGATTTGCATTTCCTCCCAAGCTAAATTTATCATCAGGCAATAATTCCTCAAAAACACTAAGACTATATGTTGAATCCAAGATATACCACCTGTCGTTCTTTTTCAATAATGCAACAAGGACTTCATCAAAATCATAAAAAGAGATTATTTTATCATACTCAACAGGGGCTAAAAAATTCATATTATTATCCAACAAACCGTTTAAACTATCTTTTGTAATATTCATAACCTCAAAAAGAGGATCATCAATATAATCATATTCAAATGGGACTTTCACGTTTCCCTTATAGTCAACAACTCCACATTGTTTCTCTTTATTACGTAGGGTTAAATAACCGGAATCCGAAAAATAAAAATTCTTTTTATCCCAACTTGAACAGGTATATTCAAATGGAAGGATTGTGTCTAAAGTAGATGAAACCAGACCATAATAGTCAGATTGTGCTGACTTTAACAATAAGACATTATTATAATAATCCCGTAAAGAATGATATTCATACATAACTATCATTTCGGAATTATAAATAAAGAATCCTGAATATTCTCTCCCGTAATCATCTACACTAATACTTTTAAACCCTATATATACACCATCACGAAAAAAATGAATAGGAGCAGGATAAATAAAATCATACACTATCTCTCCTGACAGATTGATAACTCCCCATAGTTTATCTTTTTGAACGACGATTAAAGAATCATAATCATAATCAGGAACAAAATAACGACCATCATTATCCAGCACCCAATAATATCTATTTTTGATTATCTCTGTATATGAGCCTTTAAAATTCGTAAATCCTATTTCCGAAATTCTATTATCGCTCAATGAATCTTCAACAAGATAGAATAACTCATCTTCCAGTTTTAGTATCTGAGCCTCTGTCGGAATATATAATAACAGGAAAACAAGGATTTTTATAAATATCTTTTTGCTCATGTCAAATACAAATTTAGTCTATAAATGCCTGTAGTCAATTTCAAATGCAATTTCACGGTTTAAAAAATTGTTGAAGGATAAACATATCTATAAAGATAGTAAATTTATTCTTAAACAACAAATCGGGAAATAAAAAAGACAGGGGCAAACTCATACTTTTTTTATTGACCGCTCTGTATAGCAAATCAATCCGATTTTTAGGAAATGTAATAATACCAAGACATTAATTAGTGCAATTTGAAATAG
>CAYUWD010000156.1:0-7992 GCA_964448235.1 uncultured Bacteroidales bacterium
CCGATGACAGATGACCGGTGACGGGAGCTCAAACTGAATGTTAATTATTGAATTTTGTATCTTATTGATGACAGATGACAGATGACGGGTGACGGGTGACTGGTGACCGATGACAGATGACCGGTGACGGGAGCTCAAACTGAATGTTAATTATTGAATTTTGTATCTTGAATCTTAATAATTCAACACCTTATTCTTGTCGTTCAAATGCTCCAATATCCGGACCATTATCGGATAATCTACTATTACCATCCTGATCTGTAGGAATTAAAATACTAATACTTTCTTTTGCGACATCTTTTGCCGAAGACAAAGAGTCAAGATGATAGTCAAAAGGTGAAGATGTTTCAACAAAAACCGGGTTTTCATTCCAAATATTATTAATAAAGAAGTCTGATCCAGAGATATTTTCATATTCACTTGATTTAATCAAACAGTTTTCAAATCTAAAATTTGACAATGCATCCTCTGCGAGGTCTAACTCTATTTCATCTTCGCGCGACCCATAAATAATACAATTTCCAAAGTATGCATTTGTTAAATCACGATAAGAGATATTTGTACTTCCATTATTATTATAAGAATAATAATTATTTAACACTAATTGTGGAGTTTGTCTATTTCCAATCCAGTAATTTGCCATTGTACAATGGATAAAGGAATATTCTCCGCCAATTATACAAGCAAGATTATATTGTCCACTATTTGCGAACACACAATTTTCGGCTTTTATATTTGCACCTAAAGCATATAGTCCTACGATTTTTGAGTTTTCGATATTTGTATTTTTCAATTCTAGGGTAGCAATTCCTGGTGTTACACATGAGTCGACTTGCAGTCCAATAATTGAATTTTTTATATCCGCATAATTTATATCATTATATCTTGAACCAGCTAGCAAGTGCACACCTCCAAAGATTCCGGTGGTATTACCATTTGCATCTTCTATAAAAGCACCCCACTGTCCTGCCGTTTCGGCATAATACTCTTCTAATCGATCTCCTGTAAAAACAACTCTATTTTCTTGCTGTCCATTTACGATTAAACTACCTTTTACAAATAAGCTTGAGTTT
Source organism: uncultured Bacteroidales bacterium (assembly GCA_964448235.1). Lineage (GTDB taxonomy): Bacteria > Bacteroidota > Bacteroidia > Bacteroidales > ML635J-15 > Bact-19. The sequence goes on from CAYUWD010000156.1 coordinate 1,074, forward strand.
CTATGAAAATAAATATGTGTCCCGGCTTCTACAGTTAATGTAACCATAGTGTCAACTAATGCAGAATTATATATTAAAACCGGTTTTTCTGCTGTCCACACAGTATCATTAAGGAGATATTCTCCATTGATTAGTTCCACATCTTGTCCAAAAGATATTAGTTTTACATTTTGGACATTCCCATTAGAGACAAATACTACAGAATCTTCTTCAACCATTTCATCTCTATTTGGATCTATAGTAACTTCGACAAAAATAAATAAAGAATCTCCCGGAAGCAATTCGTAATCGTTATAAGTGTTAGTTGAAATTCCATCAATATTTAATCTGTATTTTGAATTAGATTGACCGGCAACAAATATTTTATCAATTTTGATTGATTTTGATTGATTTGAATTTTTTACGACAAAATAATTTGTAGAACTTCCAATATTAGTAAAGATTGTATCAAACTGCACTGTATCTGTAGAAAACTCCAGCAAATCTTCGGGATTAGTTGTAAAGACATTGCTATTACAGGAATTTAACCAGACAAGACTAGCAATAGTAGTTAATACGGTAAATATTACTGTAATTTTTTTTATCATCAACACTGTTACTTATTTGAGAATTAACGAAAAAGTCTTACTCATATTATATTTTTACAGAAATATTTAATTAAGCAAAAGAAAATCTACTATCTAATAAGAGTCACTTTTCCACTTTCTTCGCGCGGTTTCCCATTAAGATCCACAAAAGAACAATACCATCTATAAATACCATTTGTCAATATTGGGTCTCCTTTTAAGGCATCTCCATTATAGGTTCCATCCCAAGCCATATTATACAAATTATTTTGATCAAACACATTTGCTTCAAAAACTTTACTTCCAAATCTATCATAGACAACTAAGTAAAACTGTGAAGGGTCTATTCCATGTCCGGTAACATAAAACACATCATTTAAACCATCACCATTTGGTGTAAATGCATCGGGAGCATAAAATGAATATTCATCATGTACTCTTATTTTTTTATACGCTGTATCATAACATTCGTATTGATTTTTAGCAATCATCATAATTTCGTATTCTCCCAAATCATTATAAAAGTGTACTTGTGGCATACTAGTCCATAAAGTTGTTGCTCCATCGCCAAAGTCCCAGAAATAAGTTTGTCCACCTTCTGTATAATTAATAAATTCTACCATTGGATTAAAGATTGATACTACTTCTGGTGTTCCTGCAAATTCAGCGCGAGGTTTTGGGTAGATAGTAATCATATTTTCGTATTCGCGTGTTCGTTCACATCCCCATTCCGACCAAGCAGTTAGTGCTACATCATAAGTCCCTGTTTCCACATAGGTATGCACGGGATTTTTCTGAACAGAAAATCCATCATCTCCAAAATCCCACAAATATGATTGTCCTTGATCCGGGGTTGTTTCTGTAAAATGGAATATCCCAGGAGGGCATGATGTTGTGTGATCAGCATAAAAAGCGACTTGTGGCAGTGGATGCACTTCAACATATATAGAATCCATATCTGTTGGGGATCCACAATCGTCACTAACTTCAAAGGCATAATAACCTGATTCCGGAGGACTATAAGTAAATGGCATATTAACAATCCCATGATCTATAAATGTAATTGTATATGGGCCTCCATTACCACCTTCCATTTCCATTTCGATATCGATAGATTCTCCGACACAAATATCAGCGCGATTGCTATTTATATTAGTAATATCGATAACTGGATTTACATTTACTGTAATTGTCTGTGGTGAGCCAAAACACCCTTCGGTATCTGTAACTACAATTTGATAACTTGTTGTTTCAACGGGGTCAACAGTCATTGAGCTACCATACCATGTTGTTCCGTCAGTTCCTGTCCAGACATAATTATAATCGCTACCTACATCAAGATTTCCACCTGTAGCATTAACAAAAGTTGTAAACGATTCTCCAATACAAATTGTTCCACCCCATGCAGGAGTAACATATATTTCAGGAGGTTGATCGACATAAGCAGATGCAATATGTGCGCATCCATTTGCATCTGTTACAGTAACAAAGTGCATACCGGCATAAGTTGCTAAGGAATCTTCGGTACTACCATTACTCCACGAGTAATTATAATAATCACCAAATTCATTTGTAAAAGGCACTCCGCCCATAACATCCACTTCGACATAACCATCATAATACCCAAAACAAGTTGCAGGTCCGGCAGTAGTTGTTATATAAATTGTATCTGGTTCTGTAATTTCAAAATCCGTAGATCCTTCACATTCAAACATATCTGTAATACTTATTGAATAATCTCCTGCACACAAATTCTGCATAAAATCTGTTGTACTTTCCCAAGAATATTCGAATGGAGGAATTCCGCCGGTTATATCCAATGTTGCACTACCTGTACATTCACCATGACAAAGCACATCGTCTGTAATAACATCAATAATAATTGGTTGACTTACAGTAACTGTTGTACTTTGAGGAGTATATGTACATAAATTATCATCCAATACAGTAACGGTATATGTTGTAGTTTCGCTTGGATTAACTGTTCTACTGTCTGTATTCATATTAGGAGTATCACTCCAATCGTAAAGATATGGTTCTGTTCCACCTGTAACAGATATACTAAGGTCGTATTGTTCGCCAAGACAAATCCCATCACCTGGTGATATTGAGTAAAAGAATTGTGGTGGTTCTGCAATAAAAACTGTTTCTGTACCTGTACATCCATTTGCATCTGTAACTGTTACAGCATAATTTCCTGATCCTAAAGGAGAGATAGAATCTAATTCAGAAAAAGAACTCCAAGCAAATGTATAATCAGGTGTACCACCAGAAGGTATTGCTTTAGCCCAGCCATCAACTTTTCCAAAACAAGTAATATCATCATATTCTATTGTAACATCTACACTTGGATTTACTCCTACGGTAAAATTTCGTGTATCCTGACAATTGCTATAGGTATCTGATACGATAACCCAATAATTCCCTGCTTCAGTAATTGTAATACCGGGAGAAATTTCACCAGTTGACCATTCGTATAGATACGGTCCGATACCTTCAATAATATTTATACCTGCACTACCTGAACCTCCTGCACAAAATGCGTCTGTATAAACAACTTCGAATTCGAAATCGCCACTTACTACGGTATAATCATCTGTATCTGAACAAGTTCCATAAGTTGCAGTACATGAATACGTTCCTTCTGTAACAATAATACTTTGACTGGAACTGGGCGGGTCATCATCCCAAAGAAAACTCACATCAGCCGGGTCTGCTCCCATAACATTAGCTGTTAGGGTTACCGGTCCTGTACATGGATTTCCTGACGGTGTTACAGAAACGACAAAAGTACTATTATCAGCGATAGTAAAATTTATTACAGTATCACCACAAGTTGGATCATCATCTGTAACTGTAACAGAATAATCTCCTGCAATTAATGGAGCTTCTGTATCTGTTGTATTTGCTGATGAGCTCCATTCAAAAGTTGGATTACCTCCGCATGAAGAAACAACAGTAACTGTTGCAGATCCTTGTTGTCCACAACCATTATCAACAGTTGCCAAAGTAACTTCTAACTCATCATCGTCTGGTGGTGTATCAGGGATAAAAGGAGCAGCAAAACCATAGATACAAAGCGAATTTCCACTCATCATACTATATCCATCCATTGCAAGCACATAATCTCCTGGAGGAAGAGCTTCTAAAAAAGTTACTGTCCCTGTTCCACTAGCACAACCATAATAAGTAGAATTATTTGCGGGAGTACTTAAAGGGCTGCCACCAACACCTGTACAATCTCCACTATATTCATAAACAGCAAACTGGATTTCAGCATCTTCGGGTAAGATTCCACCCTCATTTGCCCAACAATTTCCATTATCCACTACTATTTCATACGGTTGCGGATCTGTCGGGTCTACTGTAAATGTATAGAATACAGTATTGTCTGTAGTATTCCATCCACAATCTTCGGGAGCATCTATATCACCTCCTTGTGAAAGGATATTACAACCTCCTTCTGACAATGGGATTGGTGTATCACAATTATCTTCGGGCATATCCAGAATTACAGAAGCAGCTATAAATATTTGTTGATCAAGATTATTTTCATCCCATACCCGCATATAAATTGTTTCTCCGGGAGTTAAACCGGCAATTGTTTCCCAACGTATTTCGGCGTTTTCCATAAAACCGCCTGTTCCTTCGAAACAATCGAGTAAATTTAATGCTCCACAATCGCCATTATATATTGCCATTGCAGGTGCTGAAGCATTAGGAAGTGGAACAGTATTATTTGAATTAAACATATGAAAAGCCATTTCTGTTACTCCGGCAGGAACAGTAAAGCTATACCATAAATCATTTGTAGTTGCACTAAAACCACCACAAGTTGGATCTGGGGCTGTTGATGAAGGTGTTGCAGTTGCAAAGTCTATACTTTGAAATGCCATATCTCCACAAGTCGAATAATTTTGAACAGGAATATCAACTACACTTGCGCAATCATCCTGTGAGAACATAATATTTGGGATTATGCTAATCCCTAAAATCAAAATAATGCCGGAAAATAACTTTCTCATATTATATAAAGTGTGTTTTTTGCTATTAATTAGCAAATTTAAAAAAATACTATAAATTTTTACTATAAATTAAACAAAATATACATATAATTACATTTAAAATTATTTTTTCATATTCTGTTTGCTCTATTAAGACTATAAAAAGTGTTTTTGGTTGTCTAAAAATCTTCTCTTTTTTAACAAGATGTATTATAAGAGTATTTTCTTATTAAAATTGATCACATAAGCTCGCTTAATTCCAGCCAACGAATTTCTTTTTCTTCGATTTCTGATATAAGGCTCGCAAATTCAGCAGATTTTGCAAGTAACTCATCAGTTTTGAGTTCGCCTGAGTTTAATTCTTGTTCGAGTTTTTTCTTTTTTATTTCCAGTAACGGAATTTCTTTTTCTAACTGTTCGAATTCATATTTTTGATTAAAGCTCAATTTTTTTGGTTTATCGGATTTTGGTTTAGTCTTTTTTACAGTATTTTTTTGCGATTCTAATTCATTAGTGTTTTGTTCATTTTGATTGATAGATTTATACAAATCTGAATCTCGATATTGCGTATAATTTCCGGGAAAATCCTTTACCCCACCTTTACCATCAAAGACAAAAACATGATCAACAATTTTATCCATAAAGAACCTGTCGTGAGAGACAACAACGACACTAGCGTCTGTTTGCATAAGATACTCTTCAAGCACTTGCAATGTCATGATGTCCAAATCGTTAGTAGGCTCGTCCATAAATAACACATTTGGTTGTTGCATTAAGACTGTACATAAATAGAGTCTTCTTTTTTCGCCCCCACTTAGTTTTCTCACATAATTATGTTGCATTTCGGGATTAAACAAAAAATATTGTAAAAAACCTGAGGCACTAAACGTTTTACCATTTTTTAATTTAACGGATTCTGCAATATTTTTTACAACATCAATTGGTTTGGTATCATCATCAAAAGCGATTCCATCTTGAGTATAGTAGGCTATTTTTACTGTTATTCCTATATCAACTTTCCCGGAATCGGCTCGAAGTTTGCCAGCAAGAATATTTAAGAAGCTCGATTTTCCACTTCCATTTTTTCCAACAATTCCTACCTTTTCACCTCTGGCAAATTTGTATGAAAAATCATGTATCAGGCATTTATCATCAAATGATTTAGACAGGTTATAAATATCTATTACTTTTTTCCCTAACCTATCAGTAGCAACACCCAATTCAAGTTTTGAGTTATCAACACGTCGACTAGCTTTTTCCTTTAAATCCTGAAAACCATCTACTCTGAATTTTGCTTTAGATGTTCGTGCTTTAGGCATTCTTCTAATCCACTCTTGCTCGGTTCTCATAAGGTTTTGTGCTCTGGCAATATTTGCTTGAAGATTTTCTATTCTTTCGGCACGTTTTTCGACAAAATATGAATAATTTCCATTATAGGTATAAACTTTTCCTTCATCAAGTTCAATAATTATATTACAGACTCGGTCGAGAAAATATCTGTCATGAGTAACCATAAAAAGAGTAATATCTGATGCTGTTAGATATTCTTCGAGCCATTCTATCATTATTAAGTCAAGATGATTAGTGGGTTCATCCAAAATTAATAGGTCGGGTTGACTAATTAATGTCCCTGCAAGTGCTACTCGTTTTTTTTGTCCACCGCTAAGGGTACAAATTTTTTGTTCATAATCAAATATTTCCAATTTCCCTAAAATCTGTTTTACTTTAGCTTCATAATCCCAGGCATTAAGACTATCCATTTTGTCTAATGCTGTTTGCATAATTTGTGCATCATTTGTTGACAATGAATTATTATATTCTCTTATTGCCTGAATTATTTCGTCTTCTTGAAAAAAGACAGCTTGAATAACACTTTTATTAGGATCTAAATATATCTCTTGAGGTAGATATGATATTCGCAAATCTCTTTTTGTACTTATACTACCTGTATCTCCGGTATCATCTCCAGAAATAATATTTAGCAAAGAAGTTTTTCCTGTTCCATTTTTTGCAACCAGAGCAATTTTTTGATACTCTGAGATATTAATATCTATTCCTTCGAAGAGGAGCTTTTCGCCATAACGTTTGCTAATATTTTCTGCCTGGAGGTAGCTTATCATTTCTTTCTAAATTTCTGCAAAAATACACAATAATAATTGATTGAAGTGCTAAAGTGAACTAAAGTGACTAGAGTGAGCTAAAGTTCGGAGTGAACTAGAGTGCCTAAAGTTTAGGGACACTATACTGATTTGTACAATTGCTAAACTACAAACTATAGCTAATGAGACCAAGCTTAACCCGAATTATTCACCACAACTAATTATATTAGCTTGCAATGTGTTGTTACAC
>CAYUWD010000157.1:0-7671 GCA_964448235.1 uncultured Bacteroidales bacterium
GTCTTGAAATTCATTAAGCGCATATATCGAGGAATTTTATTACTTTTGCAAAAATTTTAACTCATGGGAAACATTGTAGCAATCGTAGGAAGACCAAATGTAGGGAAATCAACATTTTTTAATCGTCTTATAGAAAGACGAGAGGCGATTGTTGATGATGAAAGTGGTGTTACTCGTGATCGTATATATGGCCATTCTGTTTGGAATGGAAAAGAATTTTCTGTTGTTGATACAGGAGGTTTTGTAGATAATTCGAAAGATTTATTCGAACAAGAAATAGCAAAACAGGTTTTGATTGCTATTGATGAGGCTGATGTAATTGTTTTTGTTGTGGATGTTGAAGCAGGTATTACAGATCTAGAACAAGCTGTTGCAGAAGTGCTCCGTAAAACAAAAAAACCGGTTTTTATTGCAGCAAACAAGGTGGATAATAATAATCGTATTGCAGATAGTTATGAGTTTTATAATCTTGGATTAGGTGAAGTTTTTTGTATTTCAGCGATGAATGGTTCTGGTACAGGAGATCTTTTAGATGCTGTTGCTGATGTCCTTTCTAATGATGATTTGATTGAAGAAGAAAATCTTCCAAGAATTACTATCGTTGGTCGTCCAAATGTAGGGAAATCTTCTTTAACAAATGTGCTGATTGGAGAAGAAAGAAATATTGTGACAAATATCGCAGGGACAACACGGGATTCTATAAATACTAGATATAATAAATTTGGATTTGACTTTATGCTTGTCGATACGGCTGGTGTGCGGCGAAAAAATCGGGTAAGCGAAGACCTTGAATTTTATTCTGTAATGCGTGCAATTAGAGCAATTGAGCATTCTGATGTTTGTGTTCTTATGGTTGATGCAACTCTTGGGTTTGAATCTCAGGATCAAAATATTTTGAATCTTATCAGGAAAAATAAAAAAGGGATTGTTATTGTTGTTAATAAGTGGGATTTAGTTGAGAAATATACTAATACTGTTAAGGAGTTTACAAAAAAGATAATGGATAAAATTGCTCCTTTTAATGATATACCAATCTTGTTTATTTCTGTGTTAAATAAACAGCGTATTCATAATGTTATTGAAAAAGCAATGGTGGTTTATGAAAGTAGATCTCAAAGAATCCCAACAGGAGTTCTTAACGAAGTAATGCTTGAGGCTATTGAAACTTATTCACCTCCAATCCTAAAGGGGAAAAGGGTAAAAATAAAGTATGTTACTCAACTGCCTACTCCAACACCAGTATTTGCTTTTTTTGCTAATCTCCCACAATATATACGAGCTCCTTATAAACGTTATCTCGAAAATAAATTAAGAGAAAATTTTGACTTTACCGGTGTCCCTATAACACTTGTTTTTAGAGATAAGGGATAAGCTGTATATGTCCTACGGACAAAAGTAAAAAACAAGCTTTTTGTTTTTTACTAATGTTAAAGCCCTACGGGCTATAACTGTTTTGGTATAAAAGTCGTTTTATGAATAGTACATTTTGTGGAAAAATCTTTTTGCGTGTAGGGCATAAAGATTAGAAAAGGGTAAGTTTTAGGTTGGGTTATAATTTGTTTGCTAATGTCCTACGGACAAAAGTAAAAAACAAGCTTTTTGTTTTTTACTAATGTTAAAGCCCTACGGGCTATAACTGGTTTTGGTATAAAAGTCGTTTTATGAATAGTACTTTTTGTGGAAAAATCTTTTTGCCTTTAGGACATAAAGATTAGAAAAAAGTAACTATGCGCATAATTACATTTGCCCGTAGGGCATATACAAAAAAACGAGCAATCAAATCTCATGGAAGATGTATCTTTCATCAAACTCAACTTCATAATCTTCAAGAAACTTAAGATACTCTTTTCGAAAAGTAGTTATTCTATGATGTTCTTTTTGGTTTTTGATGTACTCAATTTTTGATTTTGCTTGGTTTTTACTTATTGAAAAAGCTCCAAAACCTTCTTGCCATGAAAATTTGCCAGGAGTAAGATTGTTTTCATTTATCCATATTGATGAGCTACGTTTTGTGTGATACATTAAATCTGATGGAGCTTGTTTGGGGTGCATACTTATGAGTATGTGTAGATGATCCTGAACCCCGTTTATTATGTATAGTTTATGTCCTTGTTGTTCGATTATTCCACTTATGTATTTGTGTAAGTCTGCTTCCCATCTTGGAGAAATTAATGCTAAACGATTTTGTACAGCAAAGACAAAATGGACGTATAGTTGTGTGTAGGTGTTTGCCATATTTTGGTTATGATTGTTAGAGACTACTAAGTTAGTGAAAAGAGTTGACATTTAGGTTGGCTTATATTTATTTGTATATGTCCTACGGACAAATGAAAGGTTTTTAGTTTACACTTTTATTGAATTTTAAGCCCTACGGGCTATAAAAGATGTGAGATTACTTAGTTGTGGTTTTAGATAGGCGGTAAGCTGTATATGTCCTACGGACAAAAGTAAAAAACAAGCTTTTTGTTTTTTACTAATGTTAAAGCCCTACGGGCTATAACTGGTTTTGGTATAAAAGTCGTTTTATGAATAGTACTTTTTGTGGAAAAATCTTTTTGCCTTTAGGACATAAAGATTAGAAAAAAGTAACTATGCGCATAATTACATTTGCCCGTAGGGCATATACAAAAAAACGAGCAATCAAATCTCATGGAAAACATATCTACACTCTGTTTTACATTATCCGTAGGATATAAACATTTTATATTGCTATTATTTAGGCTCGATTTTTTTACATATCGCTAAAGATTAATTATCTTTATGCTTTAATTTAAAACTATACAATTATGTTCAAACCTGAAGTATATAAAAACAGAAGAGAGAATTTAAAGAAATCATTGTCAAAAGGTGTTTATCTTATTATGGGAAACAACGAATCCCCAATGAATTATCCTGATAATACTTTTCATTTCAGACAAGATAGTAACTTTCTTTATTTTTATGGATTGGACCATGCTGGAATGGCTGCAATAATTGATACCGAGAATGATAAAGATATAATATTTGCTAATGATGTAGATATTGATGATATTATCTGGATGGGGCCACAACCAAAAGTTAGTGAGCTTGCTGAAAAATGTTTGGTTAATGAAACACATCCTTTTGGCAAACTTGAAGAATACTTAAAGAATGCTCAAAAAGGTGGCCGTAAGATACATTTCTTACCTCCATACAGACATGATAATATGATTTATTTGAATCAAGTATTGGGTATTCCTTTTGATAAGATGAAAGAGAAGGCCTCACTTGAGTTTATTCTCGCAGTTATTGCATTACGAAATGTAAAAGAACAGGTCGAAATTGAAGAAATAGAAAGAGCATGTAATATTGGTTATTTAATGCATACAACTTCAATGCGTATGTGTAAGCCAGGATTATATGAAAGAAATATTTCCGGAGCGATGGAAGGAGTTAGTTTATCATTCGGCTCTGTGCCATCATTCCCAATTATTTTAACAAAAAACGGACAAACTCTGCACAATCATTACCATGGTAATAAGCTTGCTGAGGGAGATCTTTTGTTGCAAGATGCAGGAGCACAGACACCAATGTTCTATGCATCTGATAATACAAGAACAATACCTGTAAGTGGTAAATTTACATCAAAACAAAGAGATGTTTATGAAGCTGTTCTAAACTCAATTAATGGCTCGATTGAATTGATGAAACCTGGTATCACATATAAAGAAGTTCATATTGCTGCATGTGAAATTCTCGCTTCAGGACTTAAAGACCTGGGGTTGATGAAAGGTGATGTGAAAGAAGCTGTTAAGCTTGGTGTTCATGCTTTATTTATGCCTCATGGACTTGGTCATATGATGGGTCTTGATGTTCATGATATGGAAGATCTTGGACAAATTCATGTGGGGTATGATGATGTAACCAGACCAAGTGATATTTTTGGGACAGCATTTTTACGCATGGGACGTGAGTTGAAACCTGGATATGTGTTGACAAATGAGCCTGGAGCATACTTTATTCCTGAACTTATTGATATGTGGAAATCAGAAAAGAAATTTGCAGATTTCTTAAACTATGATAAAATTGAGGAATACAAAACATTTGGAGGTATTCGCCTGGAGGATGATATCCTTATAACAGAAACAGGATCAAGAATTTTGGGAGAAAAGCGTATTCCAATAACGGTTGCTGAAGTTGAAGAGTTTATGAAAAAGTAATTCTTTAACCCATTTACATTAACAAAACAGACATTTATGTTACTGATATACACTCCAAAACTTAATCAAAGGATTGATTATGCAGTTGAAGTATGTTTTAAACATGTCTTTAAACTGGAATATAAGATAACAAATGATTTAAGTGAATTTGAGAAATCTGATTTACCATGTATGTGGTATGCTTCGGAAAGAGTATCTCAAAAGCCCGGAATAATTGCAGATGCAATGATGATGGATAAGAAATTGATAATTGATTCTCCCGGGCGTACAACATTTGATAATGGAAAAGTTCTTTTTCCGACAAAGTCAAACATGCTACCGGGTTTTGATTTATTTGCTGCTTGTTTTTGGCATGTAACCAGAATGGAAGAGTATAATCATTATGTGAAAAATGCTGATAGCAGATTTACATCAGAAATGAGTATTGCTCGTAAAACAGGGATTCTTCAAAAACCAATAGTGCATATTTGGGTTGAGAGTTTTATTACAGAATTACAAAAACTGTATCCTGACTTAAGTTATGAAAAGCCTGCTTACAAATATATCCCCAGTATAGATGTGGATGATGCATTTTTGTACGAATCAAGAGGTTTTAGATGGAGTTTGGTGGGATTAGCTAAGGATATTTATAGAAAGCAGTTTTCAAGAGTTCGAAAGAGAATTAGAGTTATTGCCGGAAAAGAAAAAGACCCATGGTTTTGTTTCGATAAAATTGAAGAACTTCATGCCAAATATACACTTAAACCAAACTATTTCTTTCTAGTTGCAAAGCATTCTAGGTTAGATACTAATATTTCACCTACTAAGAAAAAATTCAAGAAACTTATTTCTTATTTAGTAAAAGAGCATACAGTAGGAATTCATACTTCTTACAGAGGTAACGATAAGCCAAAGTTGTGGACCCGAGAGTTGAAAACACTTAATAAGATAACAGGACAAGAGATATTCTCTTCGAGACAGCATTATTTATTTGTTCGATTCCCTTCAACTTATGAGGAACTTATGAAGTTGGGAATAAAGCGTGATTTCTCAATGGTATATCCCGATATGCCTGGGTTTAGAATGGGTGTAACAGTTCCGGTTCCGTTTTATAATTTGAGAACGAATAAGAAAACAGATTTTTGGCTATATCCTACAATGATAATGGATAATGGATTGCTGAAATATCAGAATTTGTCCCATGATGAGGCAATTGAACAATGTGAGAGTATTGTTAATTATACAAAGCATTATGGTGGAACATTGGTAACACTTTGGCATAACGAAGCTCTTTCTGAATATGGAAAGTGGAAGGGCTGGAATGTTGTTTATAAATCTATTCTTAAGAATGCTACCAGTGGAGTTTAGTAAGGTTAAATATTTATTATCTGTAAAAGACTGTCTGTAAAAGATGGTTTTTTTATTATTATAGAGTTAGTTTCTAATAATTTCTAAATGTATTTAATACAAAGCTAGTTAAATTGTAAGGGTGATCTATTTAATTATAATGTAGGATAGAAGTTTACAATTTTGAAATCAAAGACTTTAAAATGTGTTAAAAAACAGTATAAGTGTAATTTGTCGTTTAATAATAATTGCTTATATTTGACTGTTATTATACAAAATACTAATATGAAATCTATTATGAGAATTGTAATCTTATGCGGTATGTTGTTCTGTGTAATTGTGTCTAATGCACAAACTTATTCTACAACATTAGATGTAAATAATGTTAATGCATTAATCAAGCCTGTTGGGAACCAGTTTAGTGATTGGGATGGATATCCTAGCTATTGGGTTCCTATTGGCGAGGGTACCTCAACAATTTATACCAGTACTTTGTGGATTGGAGGATTTGATGAATTTGATAATCTGCATTTATCTGCTGAAAAATTTAGACAAGATGGAAATGATTATGTAGTTGGACCATTGTCATATACGAATGAATTGGGCATTGCAGACGGTGTTGCAGAACAATGGGATTATATTTGGGAGGTTGAACGTAGTGAAATTATTGATTTTTTATCTAATCAGAATAACTCCGGGTATCAGATTCCTCAATCTATATTAGATTGGCCTGCACATGGAAATACTGATTTAGGACAAAGTCATAATTTAGCTCCTTATTTTGATTTTAATGAAGATGGTAATTATAATCCTGAAGATGGAGATTATCCAAATATTAGAGGTGATAAATGTTTATTTTTTATTTTTAATGATTTGTGTGAACATTCTGAATCTGGAGGAACCAAGATGGGAATAGAAGTACATGGTATGGCGTATGCCTTTGATGTTCCTGAGGATGATGCTTTTAATAATTCTGTATTTTTAAATTATAAAATTATAAATCGCTCAGACACAACATATGACGAAACTTATGTTGGAATTTTTACAGACTTTGACATTGGTTATGCTGACGATGATTACATTGGTTGTGATGTAGACCGAGGTTCGTTTTATGCCTATAATGGAGATGATTTTGATGAAACAGCAAATGGACAGACTGGCTTTGGGGAAAATCCTCCTGCTCAATCTGCAACTTTGTTGGGAGGACCTTATATGGATAATGACGGAATTGATAATCCGACATTAGATGGACTTGGAAATCAAATTGTTGATGAAAGCATCAACGGATTAAATTTTGGTGATGGAATAATTGATAATGAACGTTTGGGAATGACAGGATTCTATTATTTTAATAATAATGGGACAGGTGCAAATCCGGCGACATTAGACCCGGAAATGGCTATGGAATATTATAATTATATGCGAGGTTATTGGAAAGATGGTTCATATCTATTGTATGGTGGAACAGGACATTATTCTGGTACAAATACTACTTCAACAAATGCAAAATTTATGTTTCCTGGAAATCCTTCTTCTGATACATATAATTGGGGAACAAATGGTGAAGATATAGGAGCATGGTCAGAAGAAACCGAAAGTAATCCTCCTGGTGACAGACGAGGAATGTGTTCAATGGGACCATTTACCTTTGAGCCTGGAGATACAGCAATAATTGACCTTGTATATGTATATGGTGTTGAGGTTGGTACAAAAAGTAATTCTAATGATATTATGAAGCAAAATATCGATATTATTAGAAACGGATTTATAAACAATACTACACCTGACGGAGATCCTTTTATTTTCTCATCTTCTAATCAATTTATGGAGAATATAAATAAATTTGAAATATATCCTAATCCTGCAAAAAATGTAATTAGTATAAATGGACAGATTAGTTCAGGATCAAAGGTTGAGGTGTTTAATTCTAATGGAAAACTTGTAAAAAGTGTATTGGTTTCAGAAAAGGGAAGTATAATATCATTATCTGTTGAAGATTTGCTCCAAGGTTTTTATTTTATTAAACTAAAAACAGACTCTAAAGTAATTACAAGAAAGATATCAATTATTGACTAATACAATTTAATTATAATATGCCGTATTGAATAGCAAATTATTTTTCTGTTTATATGAGACAAAAAATATGCACAAAGCAGAGTTCTGTAAA
>CAYUWD010000158.1:0-7634 GCA_964448235.1 uncultured Bacteroidales bacterium
GAAGAAACCTCAGAATATGAAGTAAGAATTGAACAGTTTTATCAGGGAAACCAGTATTTTATGTTCCTAAACGAAGTTTTTACTGATGTACGTCTTGTAGGAGCTCCTCCTTCAGCAATTGGTAAATTTGGTGGAGATACCGACAACTGGATGTGGCCACGCCATACCGGAGATTTCTCTCTTTTCAGAGTTTATGCTGACAAAGACGGAAAGCCTGCTGATTATTCAGAAGACAATATTCCTCTAAAACCAAGAAAATATTTCCCAATATCAATTAAAGGTGTTAAACCTGGTGATTTTACAATGGTATTTGGATATCCGGGAACAACTCAGGAATATCTACCTTCTTTTGCAGTTGAACAAGTTCTTAACGAAAGCGACCCACACAGAGTTCTAATTCGTGGACAAAAGTTAGATATCATCAAAGATGCTATGAACTCTGACCCACTTATCAGAATCCAATACTCTGCAAAAGCTGCAGGAGTTGCTAACGGATGGAAAAAGTGGATTGGTGAAATGCGCGGACTTAAACGTCTTGATGCTATTAACAAAAAGCAAACTTACGAAGCAAAATTCCAGAACTGGGTAAATAATAACAGAGGATTATACGCTAAATATGGTAAAATACTTGAGCAATACGAAAAGATTTATTCTGAGATGTCAAAATATAATCTCGGTATGATTTACATTAACGAAGCTGGTTTAGGCAGTGATGCAGTTATGCTTGCTCTAAGGGTAAGAGTTCTTGAAAATCTTGATGGTGCTGATGATAAAATCGTAGACGCAATCAAACAGGAAGTTATTGCAACCGGAGCAGCACACTTTAAAGATTATAATGAAGCTACAGACAAAAAAATCTTTGCAGAGATGATACGTCTGTATTACGAAAACATTCCTGCTGAATTTCACCCTGCATTTTTTGAGAAATTTGATAAAATCACAAAAAAAGCCGATGATAAATATGCTGCATTTGCATGCTATTGTTTCAACAAATCAGTTTTAACTAATCAGGAAAAATTTGATGAATTTACAGAGAATTTATCTGCAAAATCATACAAAAAAATCATGAAAGACCCAGTTTACATTCTAATGAAAGACTTTGTCGAGGTTTATCGCAATCAACTTGCCCCTGCTTATACTGTTTACGAAAATCAAATAGACAGTCTTAACAGAATTTACATGAAAGCTCAGATGGAGTTTGAATCTGATAAACTTTTTTATCCTGATGCAAACTTTACTTTAAGAATAACTTATGGTCAAGTTGATAACTATTATCCGAAAGATGGTGTTGAATATGACTATTTTACTACACTTGACGGTATAATTGAAAAAGACAATCCAGAAATTTACGATTATGATGTACCTGATAAATTAAAAGAGTTATACGCTAACAAAGATTATGGTCAATATGCTGATTCTGACGGTACAATTCATGTTGGTTTTATAGGGACAAATCACACAACAGGTGGGAACTCAGGAAGCCCTGTAATTAATGCAAATGGTGAGCTTATTGGTGTTAACTTCGACCGTAACTGGGAAGGAACAATGAGTGATATAATGTATGATCCCGACATGTGCCGCAACATCACACTCGATATCAGATATGCACTGTTTATCATCGATAAATATGCAGGTGCAACTCATCTGATTGAAGAAATGGATATCAGGAAGTAAAGAAATTTTCGAAGAAAATTTAATATACAAGAAACAATTCGCCGAGGCGAACAAATAACAAAACCAAAGCAGCTCGTTGATGAATAATTGGCGGGCTGTTTTTTTTGTCGGGTTTTGCTTATAACTAAATAATCAGTAATTTTACAGAAACTACTTTTATCATGGAAATAAAACTCAAATACAAAATCTGGCTAGAAACTGACGAAAATGAAGGCGTTCTTGGGGACGGCAAATGGTATTTACTAAAAGCTATAGATGAAACTGGCTGTCTAAACGATGCACTTAAGAAACTTGGCTTATCATACAGAAAAACATGGGATAATCTTGTTAAAATTGAAGAAACATTAGGATTTAAAATTCTTGAAAAACAAAGAGGTGGAGCATCCGGTGGTCAGACAACTCTCACAGAAAAAGGCAAAGCTATTGTCAGGGCTTTTGACAAATTCCACGACAAATATGATGCAATAATTTCTCAGGGTCTTGATGAAATGCTTAATGAAATAAAGGAAGAAACTGATAAATAAAAGAGGTCAGAAGTCAGAGGGTCAGAAAACAGAGGTCAGAGGGTCAGAGGTCAGAGGGTCAGAGGTCAGAGGGGTAGAATCCTATAATGGAATTCAGTAATTAAATAAATCTAATAAGTGCTATATTTATAAACAAACAATAAAAACTAAAGCCATGATAAAAACAGTAAAAGATCTTAAGGTTTACAACTATTCACGTGAAACAGCAATGGAAATATTCAGGATTAGCCGACATTTTCCTGCCGAAGAGAAATATTCGCTTACAGATCAAGTTGTTCGTTCATCAAGGTCTGTTTCAGCAAACATAAGAGAAGGCTACGCAAAACGTAAGTATAAGAACGTTTTTATTCAACACTTAGTTCATTCTCTAGGCTCTTCCGAAGAAAGCAGAGAATGGCTCGATTATGCTTTAGATTGTGATTATATTGATACAGAAACGCACAATCGTCTGGATTCCAAATACGATGAAATAAGTGCAATGCTTCATTCTTTAATAAACAAATGGAATTAATTACGACTAACCCCTCTGACCTCTGACTTCTGTCCCCCTAACCTCTGGCGACAGCCACAAAACAAACCCTTCCAAAAATTGTTATCCAAATATGATATTTGACATATTATTATTAATTCGTCTTGCATATTTTTGCAACTCGCGTTAATTGTTAAACTTTTAAACAGATTTTACTATGAATAATGCAATATTTAGCTTTAATAAACCGGAAAACGAACCAGTTTTAAAATATCTTGAAGGAAGTGAAGAAAGAATACTATTAGATAAAGAATTAGAAAGACAAAGTAGCACAGAAATAGAGATTCCATTAATAATAAATGGTAAAGAAATCTACACTGGCAAAACAGGTAAAATTGTTATGCCGCACAATCACGGGCATGTTCTGGCAACTTATCACATGGCAACAGAGAAAGAAGTCAACATGGCTATTGATGCTGCTTTAAAAGCAAAACCAATGTGGGAAAACATTTCTTGGCTGGAAAGATCTTCAATAATGTTGAAAATAGCTAAACTTATATCTGAAAAATATCGGCCTGTAATTAATGCAGCCACAATGCTCGGTCAAAGTAAAACGATTTATCAGGCGGAGATTGATGCAGCATGTGAGACAATAGACTTTTTAAGATTTAATGTGTTTTTTGCATCACAAATCTACTCGCACCAACCAAGCTCAAGCACTGACCAATTTAACAGATTAGAATACAGAGCTCTTGAAGGTTTTGTATTTGCTGTTTCTCCTTTTAATTTCACCTCAATTGCGTCAAATCTAAATATGGCTCCAGCAATGATGGGTAATACGACTGTTTGGAAACCTGCAACAACATCGCTTCTATCTAATTATTATTTGATGAAAATCTTTAAAGAAGCCGGTATCCCTGACGGTGTTATCAACTTTGTTCCAGGTTCAGGAAGTCTGATTGGTAATACTGTACTTGCCCATAAAGATCTTGCTGGTGTTCACTTTACAGGCTCAAATAACACGTTTAATACTTTATGGAAAGGTGTTGCCGACAACCTGACAAAATACAAATCGTACCCAAAGCTTGTTGGTGAAACAGGTGGAAAAGACTTTATTTTCGTTCACAATTCAGCTGTTCCTCGCGAAGTTGCAACAGCTATTATTGCAGGTGCATTTGAATATCAAGGGCAAAAATGTTCTGCAGCTTCAAGGGGATACATTCCTCAATCTTTATGGCCGGAAATTAAAAAAGAGATATTGGCAATGCACGCAGAAATCAAAACCGGAAATCCTGCAGATCATTCAAATTTCTTTAATGCGGTAATTGACGAATCATCTTATGGCAATATTATGAAATATGTAGATGCAGCAATAGAATCTAAGGATAGCGAAATTATTGCCGGAGGAAAAGGGGATAAATCAAAAGGTTATTTTATTGAACCAACTATAATTGTCACAAAAGACCCAAACTTCATTACCATGCAAGAGGAAATCTTTGGTCCTGTAATAACACTCTACATTTATGAAGATAATAAATGGATAGAAACTTTGGAAATTTGTGACAAAACTTCACCTTACGGTTTAACAGGAGCTATTTTCAGTAATGATAAATATGCAATGGTACAAGCTTGTCGTATCCTACGTTATGCTGCAGGAAACTTCTATATTAATGATAAGCCAACAGGTGCGATGGTAGGCTTACAGCCATTTGGTGGAGCAAGAGGTTCAGGGACAAATGATAAAGCCGGCGGGCACCTTAATCTGCTTCGTTGGACAAGCCCCCGTACTGTTAAAGAAAAGTTTGTTCCACCAGTTGATTTTAAGTATGATTATATGAAATAAAAAACTAAAATAAAAGGCTGCCTAGAAACTCTGACAGCCTTTTATTTAATATAATACTATTTTTGATTATCTAATAATAATCTTCTCTGTAAAGCTTTCTTCATCATTAGTGAATTTAGCATAGTAAATACCTGCTCCAAATTCACTTAAGTCTAAACTATAAACATCAGTATTTGAAACATCAATTGTTCTTAAAACCTTTCCAGTAATATCAACAATTTGAACTGTTGAACCCATAGTTGCTGTCACATTAAACACCCCATCACTAGGATTTGGGTAAATTGAATTTATTGCTAGAACAGCATCGTCAACTCCTGTATAATCATTAATGGTGATTTCTATTTCATCTTCACCCTGACATGAATTTTGATCAGTAACCGTCACACTATAATTATAAACACCAACGCCAAGAACTTCACCATCAACTGTAATAGTTTGTGATGTCTCATCAGTACTCCACAAATAATCTTCAAATTCGCCGGCATCAAGTTCTATAGACTCAGTAGTCGCAATTATTTTATCATAACCTAAATTAACAAATGGTAATGAGTGAACAAGCAATAATCCGCTCTCTGTTGGAGCATCCTCGCATGGACCTGTTATAACACATCTATACATATTTCCATTCAAATATGTATTTGTTAAAACATCAATTTGAGATGTTGTTGTTCCAGAGTATATGTCATCATCCACTATATATGTCCAACTTGAACCTAAATCTGTACTAACTTGCCATTGATATGCACTTGCAAAATCCGCTGCACAAGAATATGTTGCAGTAGTATTATCGCATGCAATAAAGTTTTCTGGTTGCAATGTAGTAATAGGTAGAGACAACTTCTCAGCTATCCCCAAATCAACTGTAGGACCTAGTAATCGTTGTTCACCATAGAAATCGAGCTCTGGCATATCAAGAGTGAGTACTCCAGCATTAATGCAAGTTGAACCACACATTAAGGTATAATCATTACTTTCAGCATCAGTAAACAATGGATCAACATCAATATTATTTTCATATATTCCCATAATTGGATCATCACCATATACATATACCATTTCATCTCCACCAACAATATTATTATGTGTAATATCTACAATTCTGCCATCTCCAAAATAAAGAGATATATTCCCCGCATTTTCAGTTGAATCTGTATTATTCGCAATAATATTATTCTTCATTGTTAAAGTTCCTGCATAAGGTCCACAATGCAATCCGCCACCACCATATGCAGCTTCGTTATCAACTATTGTATTGTTAATCACCTTTGTAGAAGAAGAATAAGCAACTTTTATTGCTCCGCCATTATATTCAGAATAATTTCCTTTAAATAAATTCCCATAAATTAAGTTATTGTTGTATCCTGAAGACATTATAGCACCTCCATGCTTAACACTATAATTATTAATAAATTCATTATGTAAAATTTTGGTACTACAGTATCCTCCGGCTTTAATAGCACCACCAGCATCTTCAGAATGATTATTTTCAAAATATGAATTACTAATCATTGGTAAACCTTCACATTCATACAAATCTATAGCTCCTCCCTTACTATTAGAAAAGTTATTCATAAACCAACAATCGTTTACGTAAATTCCTTCAGAATAATTAAACTGTAAAGCGCCACCATAATTCTCTCCATAATTATCCTCAAAACCACAACTATCAACAGAAACACCCTGACAATAGTTTAATTGCAAAGCACCACCATATGAATCACTATAATTATTATTAAATTCACATTCAATAATAGAGCATTCCTTGGAATAGCTAAACTGTAAAGCTCCTCCTTCAAAATTGGCATAATTATCTGTAAATTCACAATTAATAAAAGAACAACTGTCAGATTCATATAAACACACAGCTCCACCAGAATATCCACCAGAATTATTTATAAATTTACATTCGCTAATAGTAACATTATTAACATAAGTAAATTCTATAGCTCCACTTGAAATATCACTATAATTATTTTCAAAATCACAATGATTTAACATAAAATTATCAATGTGTCTAAGCATAAGAATTCCATCATTTCCATTACCTTTAAAATAAGAAAAATGACAATATGCAAAAGAAGATGGATCATTATCATCCATACTATTATCGTCATTGTTAAAATACATTCCTCTCCATCCTAAATGGTTGAAAGAATCTGCATAACCAGCAGTATCAGCAACAGTAAAGTAAATAGTATCTGTTTCTGTTCCTTCAGCAACTAATGACCCTTCAACAACAAAACGATAAGAATCGTTGAAGATAATTTTAGTCCCAGGTTCAATTGTTAGGACTACATCATCAAGAATGACTAATGTGGTATCCATAAAGACAGTATCATAATCCCAACTTACACTCACATCAAGCGTATCGTTTGTAGGATCTACTGTATAGTTCTGAGCATTTGCCGATAATCCAATAATCACAAAGCTCATTAAAAGAAAATAAAGTTTTTTCATAATACAATTTAGATTAGTTAATATCTACAAATATAATAACAATATTTAACATCTTAAAATAATCTCTGTTTATATTTGCTAAAACAATTTTAGTATTTATTTTAACTGCCATCTTACTTGTTAATCACTACCATAATAAATTATACTTTAAAAAATATTTACAGGACTCTGTTTTGCGCATATTTTTTGCCTTGAATAAACAGAAAAACAATCTGCTATCCAATACGGCATTTTGTAATTAAATTGGTGTGATTTGCTCGAGACTACTTTCAGAACATGCATCAAATAGTTCTTCATCAAGATTAGTGTTTTGAGCAAATAAAATACTAGAAAAACAAACTAGGGAAACTAATAAGAATTTTAATACAATTTTCCTAATAGTAGATTTATTGGTTTACAAATTTAATTATTCTTCACTTGGTAAAAACACAACATCAATTTTATTATCAGTAAAGATGATTTTTGAAAAAATCTGGATTTCCTGAACCTCAATATCCTGAACTTTTTCGTCCATTTTGGAACAATATTTAAACCAGTCTCCGTTTTCGTCATAATCTAGCATTGCTACTAACCAGTTGAAATTTTGTTTAAGGTCTTCATCTCGTGTTTTTATGTAGTTGGTTTTGTAATCATCAATGTATTTTTGATCAATATCTCCGGCTTTTAG
>CAYUWD010000159.1:0-7611 GCA_964448235.1 uncultured Bacteroidales bacterium
AAAAGAATACGGTTCTGTACCGCCACTAACTATTATTTCAATGCTACCATCATCATTTCCGATGCAGCTTGGATTATTTGTTATTAGATCATATTCAATCGCTGCAGGGCTTTGAATACTTATGTTTTTGGTCGTGCTACAAGAATGTGAGTCTATTACTTCAATTGTATATGAATTTGCTGGTAGATTATTATGATATGCTCCTTGAGCTGTAAATTGTTGATTGTAAATTTCAAAATTGTATGGTGGTATGCCTCCTTCAGCAGTCATTTGAACACCTCCAACTGGGGATCCAAAGCATGCAATATCTGTCGTAGTGAATTGTAGGCTTATTTCAATAGGTTCGGTAATCAAATATGAATCTTCTTGTGTGCATGAGTTATAATCTGTAACTGTTACTGTATATGTTCCTGGCGATAGGTTTGAATTTGTTTGAGAATTTGTAAAATCGTCCCACTCATAGTCATAAGGAGGGGTACCTCCGGAAGGTAAGGCAGTTATACTACCATCTGAATAATTATAGCAGCTGATATTGTTTATATTGGCATTTAATGTTAGAGGAGCTGGTGCTTGAGGTATTGTGACCTGTGTGTTTGCTGTACATCCGTTATAATCTGTAATAGTGTAGGTATATGTGCCTGAGTTTACCTCAAATGTACCTGTTCCGGTATAGGAAGGAGTTCCACCACTTCCAGTGATTGTTACAAATGCCGTTTCTCCTGAACAAGGTATTTGTGTATAACTAGAGTTTGCTATTAGTAATGGAGGGTCGATTAATTGGATGTTCGTTGAAGCAATACATCCATTATTGTCAATGATGTCGATTTGATAATTTCCAGCAATTAAATTAGCCATTGTGTAATTTGCTGTTGAAGATTCAATACTTATAGAATCCCATGAAATTGTATATGGTTCGGTACCATTTAAAACGTTAACAGACACAGAACCGGTTGGATAGCCATTACAATCAGGATTTGAAATAAGAGAAGACTCAGCTTCAAGATTATCTGTAAAGCCAATTGTAAATGATTCTGTTGATTGACAACCATGCGCATCATTTACAGTAACAGCATAGTTCCCTTCAACCAATATTGTCGCAGTTCCTTCTGTAATTCCACTTGCTTCTGATGGCCAGGAGTATGAGTATGGAGGAGTTCCGTTAAGTCCGCTGACAGATGCTGTTCCATAGGCATCACAGAATTGGTTTGTAATAAACAAAGTGCTAGATTCAAGAAGCTCAATTTCGATATCTGTTGTAGTGTTTATTGCACATTGTCCTGATGTTGGAGTGAAAGTGTAAGTAGTTGTAGCAGTGTTATTTGGCATAGGTGACCATGTGCCGGTAATTCCGTTTGATGAAGTTGTTGGTAAATCAGGAATTGGCGTTCCAAAACAATATGGTCCAATTGGGTTAAATGTTGGTAAGATGTTCTCATTAATCTCAATCTGCATATCTGTGTTTAATGCACACTGTCCCGATGTAGGAGTGAAGTAATATGTAGTTGTTGCAGTATTGTTGATAGCTGGTGACCATGATCCATCAATCCCATTATTTGAAGTTGTTGGTAAGGCTGAAATACTAGCTCCTGAACAGAATGGGCCGACACTTGTAAAGGTAGGTGAAATATTAGGATTTATTGTGATGGCCATTGTGGTTGTGTTTGCGCATTGCCCTGCAGTAGGAGTAAATGTATAGGTCGTTGTAGATGAATTATTAATAGCGGGAGACCATGTCCCTGTTATTCCATTTGTTGAAGTAGTTGGTAGGGGGTTAATAATATCTCCTTCACAAAATGGACCAGCTTGGGTAAATGTTGGAGTCGTGAGTGGAGTAATATTTATAGATGATGTTGTTGAAAGAGCACATTGTCCTAAATTAGGAGTGAAAGTATAAGTCGTTGTTGCAGTATTGTTTATTGCTGGAGACCAAGAACCATCTATACCATTATTACTTGTAGTTGGTAATGCCGGAATATTTTCGCCATAGCAATATGTTCCTGTTGGATCAAATGTGGGAGTAGTATTTGGAGTAATTGTGATGGTACTATTTGTTGTAAGTGCACATTGTCCTGCAGTTGGAGTAAATGTGTAAGTAGTTGTTGCAGTATTATTTATTGAAGGTGACCATGAACCAGTAATTCCGTTTGTAGATGTTGTTGGTAGAGCCGGAATACTCTCTCCTGAGCAATAAGTTCCTCCAGATGAAAATGTAGGTGTGACATTTGAATTAACTACAACATCTGTGGTTACAGGATCACTTGTTTCTGTGCCAATAGTGATTTCTAGTGTATATGTTCCATCTGCATCAGTTGTTACATTAGAGATGGTTGGATTCATATCGGTTGATGTCCATGAATTTGGTCCTGACCAATTATAAGTTGCTCCAGCTGTTGGATTTGAAACAGTCAGTTCAAGTGTTTCTCCTTCGCATAAGGGACCATTATTGCTAATTGGTGGGGCAATGATGCCACAGTTAGTTGAGCCAGCACCACCTGTTTGACTAAATGAAATATTGGTTTCAATATTTGCATAATTCGTAATCAAAAGTACATAAACTTCACCTGTTTGTGTATTTGTTAGATTAGCAGTTTCCTGTGCAGCAGTTGAATAACTGCAGTCAACTCCTGAGTTGTTCATTAAATCTGAAGCACATGCAGCAGTTAATGAAGTAAAAGGTCCCCAAGCTATGAAATCAACATCGCCACCACTAGACATGTAAATATCAATATTGCCTGGTGCACCTATTTCCATCCAATACCATGCAGGATTTGGTGTGGTGTATAAGCATCCTACAGAGCCCATATCTGGTACATTTGTACTAGCAGGGAAGATATATGAATCACTTGTGCAGAAAGGTAATGCACCCATACAGTCTCCTGATGGAGGCCCACCTCCGGAACAATTAGCTGTAACTACTTGGGAACTTGGAGGAGTACTTCCTGATCCTGAATTGTATAATGATGTTCCAGAGCCACCAGAACTACTGTAAATTTGGTAGTAATTTTCATAACCCCAGGATCCTTCAGAATAAGTTACTGTTATTGATTCTCCATCTGTTACATCAAAGTCATAACATGTTGGCCCAGATCCTGAACTTAGTGTGGCAGAACTTACGACATTGGTTCCACCAACATTTACTGTAACAGACCCTCCATTCCATCCATCACCATAAGTGTCGTATAAACATATTGAATGTGTGCACTGACCAATCGCAATCTTGGATATTCCAATTATTATAAGAATGGGAATTATCGATTTTTTTATCATGGTTTTCATAACAGATTAATTTAGTCGTGATAAATTTCCAGAATGCTAAGTGAATATGATTCAAAGATGCTGGTAATGTATTGTTTTGAGATATTTTTAGTCATTGTTAGTTTACAAATATTGTCAGGGTTTATTTCTATTGAAATAATACCATCATGTGTAGAAATTTGTTCTTGTAATGAGTTCTTATGTTGCTGATTATTTATACCTTGAACAATAAATTTAACTGATTTGTTATCCTCAAAATATATTGTATTTAGAAAATCATCATTTATATTGAATTCCTCAAATTGAATGAGAAAATCATTAATTGTTTCAATGAGAAATTCTTCATTAAATGTGCTGTTAAATGTACACATGCATTTTCTTGAATCACTTTTATTATAGAAAGAGAATTTTTCTACATCAGGGTGAGACTCTATATGAATAGTTAGGTCTTCAATTAAGTAAATTGGGATAAAACCAGTAATTTTGAAATAGCATGTTGTTTTTTGATTTTCATATGTTTTACTACTAATAATATCAATATTAGTAATTTGTCCGTGCAATAATATTGCAAATAGCAAGAATAGACAGATAATACTAATTCTTTTCATGGTTTGTTAAATTTATAATTAAACGTATTTGTATTTAATTAGTCACCATAAAGCCAATTTTCTTATTACATAATATAATCGTAAATACGTATAAATAAAAATCATTTATACGTTTGATTAATTTAATCTTACAGAATATTTAGGACTCTCGGCAACAATTCACTCACAATACTAACACAAATGTAAGAAAAAAAATGATAAAGTGTAAAAAATATAATAAAAAAGTGAAAATAACATCTAAATACTAATAATCATGTTTGTAAATTAAGAATAAAATAATTAGTATGGATTTGTATAAAAAAAGATAGCTAATATTTAGCCATCTTTTTTGTTGATTTGGTATATTTTTAGATTTTAATGTACTACTGTAACAGTACCGGTATAAGGAGGTGTACCTTCATATAAATTAATTATATACAGATATGTTCCTGCTGGGACTAATTTTCCGTTGTAATATCCATCCCATTCATCACCAGGTCTTCCTCTCCATAGCTCCTGTCCCCATCTGTTATATACATAAATGTAAGCACTTGGGAAAAGTTCTATGTTTTCAATTATCCACGTGTCATTTGGTCCATCTCCATTTGGTGTAAATGCATTAGGAATTCTGATACAATCAACAGGATTTTCCGTTAAGAAAACTGTTCCCAGATTAACAAAACAATTATTGCTATCACTCACCATAATTTCATATTCACCATCCGTTAATCCGCTTAGTAGTGGGAAGTCTAGGTAATTACCGTTCCAACCGTATAAGTATGGGGCAGTTCCTCCAATAACATTGAGCTCAATATATCCATCATTGTTACCAATACAAGATGGGTCATATGCAGTAAACGATGCGCTTAATTGAGATGGTTCTAAAATCATTATCTCATCAGAAACCATACAATCATTGTTATCTTCAACTATTAGAGAATAACTGCCTACAGACAGGTTAGAGTGAGAAGCACCTGCACCATATTGATTTCCGTCAAATACAGAATAGAAGTAAGGAGTTGCTCCACCACTAGCACTCATTAATACTGCACCATCATTATATCCATAACATGAAACATTTTTTACTGAATATGATAATGTAAGTTGGTCTGGTTGAGATACAGTAAATGTTTGTGAAATCGAACAGCCATTTGCATCAGAAGCTACAAGAACATAATCTCCTGCTGCCAGATTTGTGTAATTATTAGTTTCTTCAACTCCATTCCACACAAAGGTGTAAGGAGGTGTTCCATTTATTGCAGAAACTTGAATTCTTCCACTAGATTCTCCATAACAATATACATCAGAAATAATTGGATTTATTATTAATGGGTCAGGTTCTGTTAGGTTATAACTTGTTGATCCTGAGCAGCCCCATGAGTCTGTAACAGTTAGTGTGTATGTTCCAGCAGATAAGTTGCTTATTGTTTGATTTATACTTGATGGATCCCAAATATAATCTATAGGAGATACACCATTTGGTGATGATCCTTCAATAATTCCGTTAGAATCTCCATTACACGAAATAGGTTGAACTACAGATATTATTGCTTGGATATTTCCCGAAATCCCGACTTCAATGTCTTGAGAAGTATTACAGCCATTTGCATCTGATAAATAGCAAGTATACATTCCAGGAGCCAAATCTGAAATTGGATTATCTGAACCAGGAACAGACCATGAAAAGCTGTAATCAGGAGTACCACCAGTTGCAGATGCAGATATTGATCCTCCAAATAATCCGCAATTAGCTGGAGTTGATGATAATGCTAAATGTAATTCTGTTGGTTCAGTGATAGTAATAGATTCTGTTCCTTGGCAACCATTAATATCTGTTACAATTAAACTGTAATAACCTTCAGGAATGTCGGGATTAATAGGATTATTGATATTATTACTCCATTCAAAATTAAATGTTCCTGTACCTCCTGATACATTGTTAACTTCTGCGATACCATCTGAACCTCCATGACATGAAACATTTGTCCCAGTTAATGTAACTACAATAGCATCTGGTTGTGTGATATATACAGAACCAGAGATAGAGCATGAGTTAGCATCTGTAACTACATATCCAAAATTAGTGTCTGGAGGTACATTATTATTGGTAAACTGACTTGTAAAGTCATCCCAAACAATATCATATGGCATTGTTCCGCCACTAACAACTGTAACAGTAGCGCTACCATTTTGTCCGTTACATAATGCATTGCTGGAAATATCTGAAACAATAAGTTCTCCTGGTTGATCAATTGTAATAGATGTATTTGCTGTACATCCATTAAAATCTGTTATTGTATAATTATGTATTCCTGCATTTTCTGTAAATGTTCCGGTTCCAGAATATGATGGTGTCCCTCCAGAACCTGAAACAATAACTTCTGTTGTTTCACCATAACATGCAATTTCGTTACTACTTGCTGTTACGGTAAGTAAAGGTGGTTCACTTACGAATATACTGGTATTTGCAGTACATCCATTAGCATCTGTTATTGTGTAATTATGTGTGCCTGCTGATACAGTATAAGTACCTGTTCCAGAATATATAGGGGTTCCACCACTTGCAGATACAGTTATTGTTGTGGTTGCACCATTACATAATATTGTTCCAGCACTTGATGAAGCTGTAAGTAATGTAGGTTCACTAATTGTAATAGTTGTAACCGATGTACAACCATTTGAATCCGTTACAGTGTAGGAATAAGTTCCTGCGCTTACAGTGAATGTCCCGGTTCCACTATAAGGTATAGTACCACCAGTAGCAGTAACCGTAATTGTAGTTGTTCCACCATAGCAGAGTATTGTTCCTGCTGATGATGAGGCAACTAAAGGAGTTGGTTCTGATATTGTAATACTTGTATTTGCAGTACATCCATTTGCATCGGAAATAGTGTAATTGTGTGTGCCTGCAAGTTCAGTAAATGTGCCAGTTCCACTATATGAAGGAGTTCCTCCGGAACCGCTTACTGTTACTGTTGTTGTCCCACCATTACAAGCAATTGCTCCTGAACTTGATGAAGCAGTAAATAGACTTGGTTCACTTACAATGATGCTTGTATTTGCAGAACATCCGTTTGCGTCTGTTACAGTGTAATTATGTGTGCCTGCACCAACAGTAAATGTACCCGTACCTGAATATGAACCTGTTCCACCTGTTGCAGAAACAGTAACTGTTGTTGTTCCACCATTACATAGAATTGTTCCTGCTGCTGATGAGGCTTGAAGTTCTGTCGGCTCTGTAATAGTCGCATTTAGTATGGTCTGACAAGAATTGACATCTGTAATTGTAATTGTATAGTTTCCATCAATCAATCCTGTAATTGTATAAGATCCTGTAGAACTGATTCCACTACCGGTTCCGTAATCTATTGTGTAATTCGGAGTCCCTGTTGAGATAGTAATGTCGATTTCACCTTCATTGCTTCCGTAGCAAAGAGGATCTGCTGTAATAGTAGAACTTGCTACCAGACCACCAATATCTACGATGTCGACTTGTTGTACAACTGAACATGTGTTATCATCGTAAACAGTAACCATATAAGTTCCTATTGTAAGTGATGAAGCAGTACCACCAACGACTCCACCAGCAGTGCCAGGCCATGCGTAAGTGTATGGTCCGGTGCCATTAGCACCTTCAACAGTAGCTGAGCCAGGAGTAGCACAAATTTGATCAGCATGAGCTGTAATACTTGAAGTAAGTTGTGTTGGTTCTGCAATTGTAATATTCATATTGTCGGTACAACCATTATCATCTTCCACTTCGAGAAGA
>CAYUWD010000160.1:0-7606 GCA_964448235.1 uncultured Bacteroidales bacterium
GCTTTTTGTCGAAGTATGACAAAAATAGTTTGTTTTTCTTGGTACGCTAGTGTAATAGAATTAAATTGTGAATAGTTTTCACATTGTGTGTTGAACGTGGATTACAAATAATTAGTTTTTGAAATGTTGTGGAAAATAAAAATAAATTTCTCCTTCAATCTCTGATATTAAAAATATCAGGTTCTGAAGTCGAAAAGACTACATTTTAAGGGGATAAATGTCGGCGACAGTGCGAAAAGCGAATTATAGAAATTGTTTTCAGAGTCGCCGACATAACTTTTCAAGAATTACAGTCTTTTCGACCTTTACCGCAAATAGCGGAAAGGGAGAAAATACATATTTAATATGAATTGAATCTAAGCTTCGGTTACAGTTTAGAATAATTACTGACCTGAAATAATTACTAATAACCAAGGTAGGAATGAAAGAATACTTAGTAAAATGCCAATTTTTGATAGTGTTTTGTGTTTTTTTTCTTTCATTGAAATTAGTCCTAAAACAATTCCAATAAAACTACCGACACCTACTAAAATCAAACCTGATAAACCAAAAATAATAGACCATTTTGCAAGTTTCTGGCTTTCACCCGATTCTTTGCTTTGTCGTACATAAGAACGATAAAGTTGGAAAATAGAGATTAATGCACTTGCTATTGCAATACCGATTATTATTTGCCAGCTGGTATCCATATTATTCAAAAATACAATTATTTAAATAGTCATTGAATGGTTTCTGGACCTTATAAAAATAAAGTACTTTATTCATGATAATTTCTTTTCAGTTTAACAGTAAATTTAAATAAAAGTTCTCTATCCAAAGTCCCAAATAGCGGAATTTTTGCATGAAACGTAGATAATTAATAAAAAAACCTCTATTTTAATTACAATTAGCATTTGTATTGACTAAATTTGTTTCATAATTGTTTTAACTGCCGCTTTGAGAACTAATAGAAAAATATTTGGGGTATTGATACACTTCCTAGCATGGGTGTTAATTTTAATAGGACCTTTTTATACTGTATTTTATGAATCAAGTTGCGAAAAAGGGGTTGTACTTGTATTTATTTCCTTTGTTTTACTTCTAATTGTAGGTTTTTATATTAATTATTTGATTTTAATTTCTAAGTTTCTTTACAAAAAGAAGTTTACTCTGTACATAAGTTTTCTATTAGTTCTATTACTTGGCATTGTTGCAATCAATGGGTATTTCTATAAGGATTATAAAATTGATAAGAGAAATGGTGTTTTAAAAATTGAAGAAAGGACAACCGGTTTTGAGAATCATGGACCTAGAAATATGCCTCCACCTGAGGGGGATGATTTTAGACCAGAACATCGAAATCCTCCACCGAAACATGATATTAATAATGGACCTCCACCATTTATTTTTTCACCTTTATTTGTGCCTATTTCTATATTGTTGCTGATTGTAATAGGATTAGCAATACGAACAACAGAACAATGGTTTTTAGAGGATAAAAAGAATAAGCAAATAAGTGCTGAGCAATTAAAAACAGAGTTAGCTTTTTTGAAAAATCAGATCAGTACTCATTTCTTTTTTAATACTCTAAATAATATATATTCATTAACTGAAACAGAACCAGAAAAAGCGAAAGATATTACTTATAAGCTTTCAAAGTTAATGAGGTATTTGCTGTATGAATCCGATAAAAACAGAAATGTAAGTTTGGAAATGGAAATATCATTTCTAAAAAACTATATCGATTTGATGAAATCCAGATTATCTGATGAGGTAAAAGTAAGTACAGATTTTGAAACAGAGCAGGATAAAGTGCTAATTCCGCCTTTATTATTTATAACTTTTGTTGAAAATGCCTTTAAGCATGGTATAAGCATGAATTTGGATTCATTTGTTGACATAAGTCTTAAAAATGTTGCTGGAAAGATTGTTTTTAGTATTAAAAACTCAATTCCAAAGAATGAAAATCATGAAAAAGGTAAAGGAGGTTTAGGATTAACAAATATTAAAAGACGTCTGGAACTTTTATTTGATGAGGACGTATATTCATTGAAAATTGTTCGCTTAAAAGATGTATATTCTGTTGAATTAATAATTCCAAGTAATGAAAATTAGATGCATAGCTGTTGATGATGAGCCTCCGGGACTTAATATGATTAAGTCGTATATTGAGAAAACTCCTTTTTTGGAATTGGAAGGAGCATATACTAATCCTGTAAATGCATTAACAGAATCTAAAGAAAAGGGTATTCAGCTTGCATTTTTAGATATTAATATGCCCGATATTAATGGAATGCAATTGTCAAAGCTTTTGCCAGATGATTGTAGGGTTATTTTTACAACAGCTTATGAAGAGTATGCGCTGGAATCATATAAAGTAGCAGCCTTGGATTATCTTGTCAAACCAATTTCGTACGATGATTTTCTTAAAGCTGCAAATAAATCAAAAGAATATTTTGATTTGATGTCAACAGGGCAAGAAGAAAAGGAATATTTCTTTGTAAAAGCAGATTATAAGCTTCATCAGGTAAGGTTTGATAATGTGATGTATTTTAAAAATGTAAAAGATTATATTCAGATTTATCAAAAAGATGGATCCAGGTTAATGCCACTAATGAGTTTAAAAAGTCTGGAAGCAATACTTCCATCATATTTTATGAAGGTTCATCGATCATTTATTGTCAATTTAAATGAAATTAAAACTGTTGAACGCTCCAGAATTGTTTTTGGAAAGGAATATATTCCGGTGGCCGATAGTTACAAGGAAGATTTTAATAAATTTTTAGACGAAAGAGCAATAAATTAATTCTCATATAGGAATTACCCATGTAAGTCTAAATTTTCAAGACTTTTTTTATTTGAGATAATAATATTTTTTCCGTCTAACTCAATTAGCTTGTCTTTTTCAAATTCTTTTAAAAATTTCACAGTACTTTCTACACTAATTGAAGCAAAATCTGCAATATCGTGTCTAGTTAGATATTGGAATAAATTATAGTCTTTAAATTTATCAGAACTTAAATATAATAATGTGGAAGCTAGTTTTCCTCTCATTTGTTTGTATGATATATTCTTTATTATGTCTATATATCTGTCTTCATTGAGACTATTTAAACTTGTTATTTGCATGGAGAAATTAGGGTTTCTTAAAATAACTTCCTTTAAAGCAGTTTTGTCAATCATGCATAATGTTGAATCTGTTAGTGTACTTGCTGAATAATGATAAGTAGATTTATTAAAAACAGTGGAGAATGCCATGTAATCGCCTTGTGTGGCTATTCGTATATTTATTTGTTTATTATTTCCAATTTGCAAATAAGTTTTGACCAAGCCTTTATTTATAAACAAAATATGTGGAGCAAAAGCTCCTTGTTTAAAAATAGTTTCTCCTTTTAAATATGATACTTGAGTTTTTCCTTGATTTAGAAAATTAATATCTTCTTGAGGTAAATTTTTAAAACAACCGGAAATGTTTTCAATATTATTTTGTTGATTTGGCATGCTGATTTATTTTTTTCTAGAGTACAAAGATACTTACTATATTTATTTTTAAATAAATTTATAAGGACTTATTTTTTCTTATATAAGCATTAATATTGTTATTTAACAATAATTAGATTAAAACATTTCAATTTGAAACATATAAAACTTCAATTAGCTTTTTTTGACTTATGTTTACATAGTATATACTTTTGATAAATAAAAAGTTAATAGATAAATTATGTTGCAATTACCCTAGATGAAGTAAAGATAAGTGAGTATATTAATCAGACTTTTGTATTTAAGATATTTGTGATTTGTAATGACTCTCAAATTAGTTTTAGAGACGAAGAATTGCAAATGTCAAAATTCAATCAAATGCCAGCTATAATGGAGCAAATTGGGATAACAGAACTTATTCCCTATAAATTGACAAACAGCTAATAGGTCGATTATTTGAATATAAAATTAATCTACACATTGGGGTTAAAGATAAAATCATCGATGATATTACGTTTAGATAAAATAGTAGTATCAGAACTTACAAAATAATAGTATTATGGAGAAACAGTATGAAATAGTAGTTATTGGAGGAGGCCCTGCAGGAATAACACTTGCTAAACGATTAGGGAAAAAGTTTAAAATGGCGATAATAAGACCTGAAGATTATAGTATGGTGTATTGTGCAATGCCCTATGTAATTGAAAATTTGATAGAAAAAGCGAAGTGCTTAAAAAATGATGATTTAGTAACTGAGGCAGGAGCAGATTTGGTAAGAGACGAAGTAATAAATGTTAGTTTTATTGATAAATATGTTGAATTAAAAAA
Organism: uncultured Bacteroidales bacterium; assembly: GCA_964448235.1. Taxonomy (GTDB): domain Bacteria; phylum Bacteroidota; class Bacteroidia; order Bacteroidales; family ML635J-15; genus Bact-19. The sequence continues at coordinate 4,288 of CAYUWD010000160.1, forward strand.
TGCGAAAAAATTATTTTATAATAAGTTGATAATTGCTACAGGAGCAGTTCCGTTTATACCTAATATTGAAGGTAGTAAATTAGAAGGAGTTATGGGATTTAAAACTCAGTCTGATTTAGAAAAGATTAATTCATACGTTGAAAATGGATTAAAAAAAGCTGTTATAGTTGGTGCTGGAGCAATAGGGATAGAATTAGCACAAGCGTTAAAACAAAAAGGTTTAGATGTTTCTTTGGTAGACATGGCCTCTAAAGTGTTGCCTAATTTGGTCGGTCGTGAATTTGCTCAAAAAGCATTGGAAGAGTTAGTGAAGAATGAAATACATTTGGTTTTAAATGCAAAGGTAGAAAAACTAGTAGGTGAAAATTTCGTAAGTGAAATTCATTTAAATAATGGGGAAATTCTTTATCTAAATGAGTTTTCCAAATGTACTAGTAATGATCATAAAACAATTAAAGGTTTAGTAGTTTTTGCTACCGGTGTTGTCCCTGATTTGAAATTTTTACCTAAAAATGAAATTTTAATAGGTAAACAGGGAATTATAGTAAATGAAAAAATGGAAACCAATATAGAAGATGTTTATGCTGTTGGAGATTGTGTGCAGTATAAAAGCTATATAACAGGCAATGTGGTAGGGGGGAAACTGGCGACAAATGCTGTTCCAATGGCAAGGGTATTAGCTGATAATTTATTAGGAAAGGAAGTAATTTATAAAGGATTTATTAATGGAGCAGCAACAAAAGTATATGATTATTATATTGGTGGAACAGGCTTGTCTGTTCAAGCTGCAGAAAAAGAAGGATTCGATGTTATTAAAGGCTATAGTCAACTTACAACTCAATTTCCTATTATGCCTGGGCAAAAAGAATTGAGATTAAAGTTAATTGCTGATAAGAAAACAAAAAGAATAATAGGAGGACAAGCTTTTAGTGGAGAGCCTGTTACAACATTAATTGATTTAATTTCTTTTGCAATTCAACAAAGAGCAACAGTAGAGGATATGTTAAATATAAGTTATTCATCACAACCATATCAATCTTTCTTTCCGGCTGGGAATGTGGTTGTTCAGGCTGCAGAAAAAATATTATTACAAATCGAAAAATAATTCCTTATGAGTATTATTTATATTATACCTGCATTAGTTGTCGGAAGCATTATAAGTATAATTTTTGCAAGTTTACTTTTGTTATTGCCGGATAAAAAATTGTTTTATGTATCCGAAATGCTTGTTTCTTTGGCTGGAGGAACATTGTTGGGGGCAGCATTTTTAGGTATGATGCCAAAAGCAATTTTATTAATTGAAGGTGCCTGGGTTTTAAAGCTTGTCCTTATTGGCATTTTAATGTTTTTTGTTCTTGAGAAAGTAATTTTATGGCGAGCATGTTATAATAAAGATTGTAAAAGGCACAAAAATGCATCAGCTCAGTTGATTTTAATCGGAGATGCATTTCATAATTTTATTGATGGAGTTGTTATTGTTTCGGCTTTTTATATTTCGGTTTCATTTGGTATTGCTGTGACAATTTCTGTATTTGCTCATGAGGTGCCTCAGGAAATTGCTGATTTTGGAATTTTATTAAGAAATGGATTTTCAAGAAAGAAAGCTTTTTGGTATAATACATTATCAGGTTCAACAACTTTGATAGGCGGTATGATTACTTATTTTACTTTGGATAGTGCAAAAAGTATTGTTCCATATGTCTTGTCATTATCTGCTGCAAGTTTTATATATATTGCATTAGCTGATCTTGTGCCACAAATGCATCAAACAACTAAAATTAGTAAATCGATTGTCCAGATAATGCTTATCATAGGTGGAATAGGAGTAATATATTTGATAAAAAACATGTAATAATAAAAATAGTTAAAAATGAATTCAAGAGAGTTTCCAAAAGTAAATTCTGATATATGTTCAGGATGTCAAGAGTGTGTAAATATTTGTCCTGCAGAGGCAATTATTATAGAAAGTGGAGTCGCACGTATTATAGAGAATAATTGTAGGGCCTGCTATGTGTGTCAGAGTGTGTGTCCTATGGAAGCAATATATTGATAAATATGGGAAAACTGAGATTTGCCTTTGCTGTAAATAAAACAGGCTCATTTGAAAACACTCATTTTGGAGATGCTGATAAATATATGATATTTTGTTGGAATGGCTTTAATATGAAGCTTGAAAAAGAATTGATTAATAAATATAAACTGTTTGATGAAGAACAGGAGCATGGATCGACAAAAAAAGGTAAAGCAATTGTTGAGTATTTAAAAATTAATGATGTAAAAATAATAGTGTCAAAGCAATTTGGAAGAAATATAAAAATAGTAAACAGACACTTTATTCCAATTATTGTCAGAGATGACAATATTTATGATATTGCGAACATTTTGTGCAATAATATGAAGTTGTTTAAAGATAAATTGTTGTGTTTCTCAAATGTATTTGACGTATATAAAATTAATAATGGACAACTATCAAATTGATATAGAAAAATTGCTTGGCGTTTATTAATCAATTAAATTAATAATATCTCCTGTGGAGTATTTCTTTATTTTAAATATAGAATAGAATTTTGATAAAGTAGGAAAATCGATACAATGCATAGGATAAAGGTGTTCAGGTTTTTCATTTTGAAAATATTGAATTGTTCCATCAACGGCTTTTGGGTCTGTTTCAAATAAATGGAATCCTCCAATGACAGCATAAAGTTTTTGTCCGGCAACTATTTTTGCATATTCACAAATATTACAAATTCCCGCATGAGAACAGCCAGAGATTACAATTACTCCATTTTTAGTTTTTATTGCTATCGCAGAGTCGTCTAGCATTTTTTCATTTTTATACATCCCTTTTTCAAATGTGTTTAATCTTGGTATTTCTCCTAAAAAGAAAATGTTTTTAGAGAATTCTAGAGGTGTTTTTGATGTTATAATTGAAAAGTCTTTGCTTATATTATTTGCTTCAGGTTCATTTAATTTTGAGATTAATTCAGGATGAAAAATTATTTTCTTTTTTCTTTTAAAATTATGAAACCGCAAACCACCAGTATGATCCCAATGATAATGTGACAAAACAACATATTCGGTTTTTTGTAAATCAATATTTAGATTTTTAGCATTATGAATATAAATTCCTGTGTGACCTGTGTCGAAAAGGATATTAGTGTCATTTGATTGTATATAAACAGAGAATCCCCATTCAGCTAAACATATTTTTGCTCCATTATGTCCGGATTGATTTTCGCAGAGAATTGTTAATTTCATATTTTATATTACCTTAAATCCGCAATAAAAATTTGATAAAATCGGGAAGCCAAGTAAAAAT
>CAYUWD010000161.1:0-7548 GCA_964448235.1 uncultured Bacteroidales bacterium
GAAGTTTCTGTAAAAACAGGTGAAGGTATGGATAAGTGGTATGAGTGGTTAAAGAAAACTATAAAAAAATAAAGGTCTTTGATGGAAGGAATTACATTATTGTTAGTAACTGCTGTTAGTCTAGGTTTTGTTCATACTGTGCTTGGACCAGATCACTATTTACCATTTATTGTAATGTCTAAAGCTCGTAACTGGTCAACAGTTAAGACTTTAAGAATTACTATATTGAGTGGTTTAGGACATGTACTAAGTTCTGTTGTGATTGGATTTATTGGCATTGGAGCAGGAATCGCAATTTCAAAAATTGAAATGTTTGAAGGACATCGTGGCGACTTGGCTGCATGGTCTTTTATTATTTTTGGACTAGTGTATTTTATTTGGGGTTTATATCGTGGGATTAAAAACAAACCTCATAGTCATCCTCATATACATAAAGGAAAACGTATTCATACTCACGAGCATTCTCATGAGAATGATCACAATCACACTCATAAGAAAAATATTACTCCGTGGATACTTTTTACAATATTTTTGTTTGGCCCTTGTGAACCATTAGTGCCGCTTTTGATGTATCCTGCAGCTCAAAATTCTGTTTGGGGAACTGTTTTTGTATCTCTTGCATTTGCAATAACAACAATAGGAACAATGACTTTGATTGTTTATTTAACTACCTTAGGAGTAAAAGTTATTAAAACGGATAAAATAGAAAGATATATGCATGCAATAGCAGGAGCAATGATTTTACTTAGTGGATGTGCTATTGTGTTTTTAGGATTATAATTAAAAAAATGATTAATTTATCTGAAAAAACAGTCGAACGATTAATTAAGTGTCGTAGAGAACTTCTAAAATATCAGTATTTGGAGAAGCCACATGTGTTTTCATCAGATTTGGCAAGAATCTTAAATATCAGACCAGAGCAATTAAGACAGGATTTGATGTCTATGGGGGTAGTTTTAGGAAATAATCGTAAAGGTTATGATGTAAATAGATTAATTAAAGCTATAGAGAAAACAGTCCAAATAGAGGAGTTTAGTAAAGTCGCTTTTATTGGAGAACCATCATTAGTGGCAATATTCAAGAACTTTATTGAGAATAATTTTCTCGAATTTAAAATTGAAGCTATTTTTAATTTTGTTCAGGAAAAGGAGATATATGATATGATTCCTTGTTATTCTTTAGATAAATTGCCTGAGATTATAAAAAAACAAAATATTGAAATAGTTATTATTGCTGTTTGTCCTGATTTGGCTAGCGAGATAGCAGATTCTTTACTTTTATATGGAATAAAAGGGATAGTTAATTTATCGTCTGAAATTATCAAGCCTGTTCGTGGTTTATTTGTCGAAAATTACGATTTATTATCTGTTGTTGAAAAGCTTAATTTCAATATTAAGAATGATTTTAAATTTAAAAAATGAAAGAAGAATTAGAAAAAAAAATATTAGCAAGCTTAGAGCGAGTATTCAAATGTTATAATATTATTTTTGAACATAAAAATTTAGATAAGTATCAAGAAATCTTGGAACAGATAAAAGTTGTTGATTCAGATGTTTTAAAAGATTATAAGGATATTTTTGTTTTATGGGAGTCGTATCGTTTTATTTGTGCTGACAAAATGTTGATGTTAAAAGCTAGAGATGTTTGGAAAATCGAAATGGATGAAATGAAAATTGAATTAGAAAAACGAATAAAAAAATTGAATTGACTATTGAAAAGATGTAAAAAAAACCTTATCATTTGATAAGGTTTTTTTATTGTATTAGTCTAGAAATTTTAAATCTCCAAGAATTTTATTTTTGACAAAATCAATTGCTTTGTTAAGATTATTTTGAGCTTTGTCAGTTAGTCCTTCCCCAAATTCCCATTCATATCCTTTTATATGAACAAGATAAGTTTCGGGGTACTTATTGTATATATCATTACATAGATTTAGTACAAAAGCTGGTGATACTGCATGCATTGTAAATTCTACTTTTGCCTCAGAGGCATTAACTTTGTCAATGTAAAAATCTTCGATATCCTCAATTGTAGCATCAACGAAGACAACAATATCCTTTTCGGATATTGTGTCTGCATCTTCTATATTGAGTTGATAATTGCTATCAAAAGAAATATTGTCGATTTTGTTTTTAGTAACCCACTTTTCCATTTCTTCAACGAAAATATTTCCTACTCCGTCGTCTTGTCTTCCAGGGTTACCGTAACCATAAATCAATATTTTTTTCATATTTGACATTTAAGACCTTTTTCTGTCGATTAAATTATCATTAGCGTCATACAAAGCAACCTCAAGAGGCATTTTACCCAAGGCGTGGGTTGCACAACTTAGGCATGGGTCGTAAGCACGAATTGCTACTTCAACAGCATTCATCATACCTTCTGTAATATTTTCCTGACCATTCATGTATTTGTTTGCAACAACATTTACTGAGCGATTCATAGGCTCATTATTATTTGTTGTAGATACAATTAGGTTAGCTAATTCAATCTGATCTTTATCATTAATTTCATAATGGTGGAATAAAGTTCCGCGAGGAGCTTCGATTATACCAACACCTCTGCTTTGTTTAGTTCCTTTTACAACTAAATCACCTTCTAATAAATCAGGATCGTTTAGTAATTCTTTCATCATTTCAGCAGCATGAAGAACTTCGATTAGTCTTGCATAGTGCATGTGCATACACATGTTATTAGGTTTACCATTAGTATATGCTTTATAGATTTCGAATTCTTTTTGTGCAAGAGGAGTAGGGATAAAGTCACAAGTATTTAAACGTGCTAAAGGACCAACACGATACCAACCTTTTTCTTTGCCCAAATGTTTCATATATGGGAATTTCATATATGACCAATTTCTAACTTCTTCTCCGATATATTTGTCGTAATCCTGACAGTCAACATCATCAAGTATTCTGTTACCTTGAGCATCTACAGCTCTAAGAACACCATTATATATGTCTAAAGCACCATCTTTACGAACAATGCTTAAATGATTTGAATCATATTTTGAGAAATTGTCAATAAAATCGGTATTTTTCTTGTGATAATCTTTTAAGAAATCGAGAGCTCCTTGTGCCCATTCAATCATTTTATCAGCATTTAATGGATCTGCTCCTTTTAAGAAAGAATCTCTTTCTTCGATAGAAAGATGTTTATTAATCCCACCAGGGATAGCACCTGTACCGTGGATTTTTTTACCAGCAGTAGCTTTAATGATTTCTTGACCAAATTTTCTCATCATCACACCTTGAACAGCAAGGTCTTTGTGTTTAAGAGCAACACCGATAATATTTCTGATAGCAGGGTCTGCATCTACACCAAATAATAAATCTGGTGATACTAAATGGAAGAAGTGTAATACATGTGATTGGAAAAATTGTCCATAATGCATTAATCTTCTCATTTTATCTCCTGTTGGAGTTAAACCGTCTCCGGTTCCGGCACCAACAATTACATCTAGTGCTTTTGCAGCAGCTAAGTGGTGACTAACAGGACAAATTCCACAAAGACGTTGAACTAATACAGGAGCTTCCCAGTAGGGTCTGCCTTGTACAAAACGTTCGAATCCGCGAAATTCAACAATATGTAATCTTGATTGAGATACATTACCTGCGTCGTCAAACTTAATAGTAACTTTACCATGACCCTCAACTCTGGTTACGGGTTCTATTGTTATTTTTTTTGACATCGTATTTCTGTTTTTTAATTAATCAAATTTAACAACCTCATAAGGAAGATTCATTTCGTTACCTGTAACAAGTGCAACTAATGCTTCCCAAATTAAATCAGCTCTTGGTGGACACCCTGGTAAGAAATAGTCAATTTTTACTATTTCATGGCAAGGATATACTTTATCTAAAATTATTGGAAGTTCCTCGTCGTTTGGTAAAATACCTTCTGTATTACATTTTACAGTTGGTCCATCAAGATATGCTTCTTGTAAGCATTCTTCTACTGGAATTCCATTTCTTAAAGCAGGTAATCCACCCATAATAGCACATTCGCCTAAAGATATTAAAATTTTACAATTTTTACGAAAATCTTTAAGTACGTGTACATTTTCACTATTACAACAACCACCTTCGATAATACCAATATCACATTGCTTTGTGAAAGTTTTTATATCGTCAATAGGTGATTTATTAAATTCTACTAATTCAATTAAGTCAAGAATTCTTTCGTCAATATCTAATAAAGACATGTGACATCCAAAGCATCCCGCTAGAGATGTCGTAGCAACTATAGGTTTACTCATTACTTATTACCTCCTTGATTAAATTTATTTTCAATTTCGCTACCGATAGGTACTTTGTCATATTTTCTAGTACCAATTGGCTGATTAAAACCAACCTCTTTTCTAATAATTACACCAACAGGACAAATATCCATTGCTTTTTGTGCTAATTCATCAGAAATATTTGCAGCAACTTCATGATCAATAACTACCTCAGCATGAACTCCTCTGTTTTTTAATGCAAACAGACTTCTTCCTTTGTCATCTTTTAAGCCTCTTACGCATCTTAAACATAAAATACATCTATTTGTATCTATAAGAAGTTTGGAGTTATTTGCATCAACTTTTCTTTGTGGGAATGAATATGGGAATCTGGGAACCATCATGTTATAACGATATGCTAATGCCTGTAATTCGCAATTTCCACTTTTTTCACATGATGGGCAAAAGTGATTTCCTTCAACAAAGATTGCTTCGATGATTGCTTTTCTTATTTCATTAACCTCTTCTGTGTCGTTTTCGATTTCCATGCCTTCAGAAGCAGGAGTTGTACAAGCAGTCATAAATCTTCCGTTTACTTTACAAGTACAGAGTCTACAAGATGCTTTAGGTTTTATTCCCTCGAATGCACAAAGGGTAGGAATATAAATTCCATGTTCGACGGCAGCTTCAAGGATTGTTTGTCCCTGTTTTGCTTCAACTGTTTTGCCGTCAATTACTATTTTAATTATTTCGCTCATATTTTTTTCTTTAATAGTTCTAAAATAATTGTTAATTATACTAATGTGTGTTTGGAACTCTGTCTACAAAGGCACAAGAAGCTTTTATTGCTTCATCCATATTAAATCCTTGATCATATTCTACATCTTTACGTACACGTTCTTCGTATAATTCTCTAAAATTCTTGATGCTTGTGATTATTGGATTTGCAGCTGTTTGACCAAGTCCGCAACGACTTACAAGTGGGATTTTACCCCAATCTTCAAGATCAGTAATGTCTTGCATTACACCTTTGCCGTCTAATATTTTTTCCAATTTTTCTTTCATTAGTCTTGGAATGATTCGACATGTTGTACATGATCCGCAAGATTCTTCAATGAAAAACTCCATAAAGTTAAGCACAACGTCTTTTAAAATATCTCTGTTCATTCCAACAACAATCATAGAGCCACCTGTTGCTAAATCGCCATAACATATTTTTCTTCCAAAATCTTTAGGGCCGATAATTTGTCCAGAAGGTCCACTAACTTGAACTGCTTGAACGTTCTTTGCATTGACCATCTCTAGCATTTCATTAATTGTCATTCCCCATTCTATTTCATATACTCCAGGTTCTGCGCAGTCACCAGAAATACTTAATAGTTTTGTTCCTGATGATTCTTCTGTACCAATTTGGTTATACCATTCGCCACCATTTTCAACTATTTTTACAACAGAACAAAATGTTTCAACATTGTTAATTATAGTTGGCATTCCTAAATAACCTTTTGCAACTGGGAATGGAGGTTTGTCTCTTGGCTCTCCTCTTTTGCCTTCACCTGATTCAATTAGCGCAGTTTCTTCACCACAAACATATGCACCTGCTCCAAATTGGATTCTAATATCAAAATCAAATCCGGAAATTCCACCTATGTTTTTGCCCAATCTATTATCTGCTCTAGCTTCTTCAAGTACTTTTTCAAGGTAAGCTTCAAGATATTTATATTCATATCTTAAATATAAGATTCCTTGTTGTGCTCCAACGGCATATGCACTAATCGCCATGCCGTCAAACAACATTTCTGGACGTTCTGTTAATAAAACCCTGTCTTTAAATGTTCCTGGTTCACCTTCGTCAGCATTGCATAGAACATAGCGTTTTTCTCCTTTCGATTTTGAACAAAAATCCCATTTTAATCCTGTTGGGAACCCTGCACCACCACGTCCACGAATATTAGATTTCTTTACTTCGGATATTAATTGCTCTGGAGTAAAATTTCCTAATTTTTCTTTTAGAGCATAACCAGGTGTATATTCTGATAATAGAACTTTACCTTCTTTTTTTATATTGTTATGCACCATAGACATGATTTCACTTGCAGCATTTTTACCATCTCCAAGTTCTTGATGATGGAGATCTTTTACATTTTTACCTTCTTTAAGACCTTCGATAATGTCTTTTGCAACAGATGGTGTAAGATTTGTAAAAACTTCTCCATTGATAATTGCTGCAGGTTCTTGATCGTTCATCCCGATACAAGCTGTGTTATAAAGACCGATTTGACCATCTTTAGTAACCTGTCCAAATTTGCATCCTGCTGCTTCTTCAAAAGCAAGTTTTATATCTTCTCTTCCACTCATGCATGCAACAACACTATCATTTAGATAAATAGTGTTCTTACCAACATTCTCCTGTGTAAAAAAATGGTAAAATGTCAATGTTTGCTCAACATCAACAACTGCCATGTCTAGCTCTTTAGCAACATCTTTTGTTGCTTCTTTAGAAATATGACCAAATTCTGACTGAATATCTATTAAAATATCCATTAGTCTGTTTTTGCTTGAATCATACTTCTTGATAATCTTTTCTAATTGACTATTCATTCTGTATAAGCTTTAGTAATTATTTATTTGTTAAAAAATTAACATTATTTCATCAACAAATATATTATTATTGTTTTGTATGTCATAGTCGCAGAACTTGTTTTTGAACATTTTTACATAATTTGTATAAAGTCTAAATAAGCTGAGAGAAAACAGTAAAAAAGATGACAATAATCATATAAAAAGCATGTTGATTGACATAATTTTATTAATAACAACCATTTATTTTACTAATTTTATGAATATGATGTGTAAAATAAATATTTCGTGACATTATTTTTATTATTAAATCTTATTTTATGTTCAAAAAACACATCGTAATTTGAAAATTAACTAGGTATGAAAAGCTATATTTGTAATATATATATATATGAAATATACTTGTTTTAAAGTAATCATTATCTGACAAATACAAATTGATTAAAAAAAAGTAAAATATTTATTAAAAAAAGTATTTATTTTAAAAAAAATAACTAATATTGCAGTCCGAAATTTTTAAGGAATTTATTAAAGTTTTTTATAATGGAATTAATGAAAGTTGTAAATGAGAGTTATGCAGTAGAAAAAAATTTCCCAAAATTTAAGGCTGGAGATACAATTACTGTAAGCTATAAAATAAAAGAAGGAAATAAAGAAAGAATTCAGCAATTTAGAGGTGTTGTATTACAATATAAAGGTGTTGGACATACTGCAACATTTACAGTACGTAAAATGTCAGGATCTTTTGG
>CAYUWD010000162.1:0-6863 GCA_964448235.1 uncultured Bacteroidales bacterium
TAATATTTCCGAGATTATCCCGTAAAACTGCCTGATAATTAATCATTAAAGGTGACTGTGCAAATATTGCAAATGTTAATAATGCAAAAATTGCTGTTAAAATTGTTCTTTTCATGTTTTTCATTATTTATATTTGTTTGGGAACAAAATAAGCTTATAAAAAAAGAGGAAACTGAAAGTTGAGGGTGAACTGCAAATTTTTGATGTTGAGTTACAGTATTTAGAAAAGGAAAAGTTTTTGAGTTATCGACATAAAAAAAGCCGCTTCAACCGAAACGACTTTAGAATAAATTATTGTTTTGAGCTTATTCAGCTTTCTTATATACAAATGTGCCATTTACACGAACAATACCTATCATTTCATCTTCCGGTTTTTCGTTATTTAGAGCAAGTGTTCCACAAATTGCATCTTTCCCAATATATTCAATGGTAACTCCTCCTTGTTCTGGCATACCCATTACCCAGTTAAACCAAACAGTACCGTATGCTGTTGTTAAGGTAACACGACTCCATTTTCCAGTTTCATAAGCATGATAGCCATAATATCCTGGCTCTAGTTTTTGACCATTTCTTGCATTAATTTCAATATTAATATCAACTTGTTCAGGAGTTCTTGCTCCAACAATATCTTCTATTGTATAATTTGATAATTTTAATGTTATTGTAGAGTCATTTATCCATGTATATACACTTTCTTTAATTTCAAAATTTGATGTATTAAAAACTAATGTATCAGACATTGAATAATAATAGTCCTGAACTGCTACAGTAATTGCATTTTCAACTTCACAAACAGGCTCTTCTACTTTTTCATTATTATTATCATTATCATTTGTTCCTCCGCATGAATATAATCCAAAAATTATGGCTACAGCAATTAATAATAAGTTCTTTTTCATAGTAATAAAGTTTAGTTATAAATTTGTTTTGCAAGATAATAAATTTTCTATTTCGATAAAAAAAATAGTTATTTGTTACAAATATTTATATAAGGACAATATTTACAATTTTCTATATTTTCTGTCTGGATAAAGGGAATTTTAGTATTTAACATTTCCATAAACATGGATTGAAGTTTTGAAACAAATGAATTTTCAAATTCAGAGTCTATATTGTTCAAATAGTTTTTGTTATATTTCAATCTGTAATTGTAATCTGAGCTAATACTATTTACATTTAAAATACAAGGACATACAGGCATATTTGAATTTTGTTTATACATCAATGAATATAATATTACTTGAGTTATAATATTTCTTTCTGGTTTACGATTATTATCGAATAACTGATCAATAGATGTAAATTTCACTTCAGTTTTTCCTGTTTTGTAATCAAAAACTCTTATAATATTATTATGTATATCTATTCTATCAATATTACCTTTGACTTTAACATCAAATTTGCAATCTTCTAGTTTTACATTTAAAAACTCCTCTTTTTCAAGTCCTTTAATTGTAAATGGAGTATTATTACTATCATATTTCAGCAGTAATTGAACGTATTTTAAAACTATTTCTACAATAATTTTATTTTTAAAGTTTTCAATTTCTTGTTTCGATTCTGTTTTAAGGATTTTACGTAAAGTTTTTTCCAATGCTGCATTTATTGTATTTTGAGTAAAATTTTTAAAATCATCTTTATTTATTATTTTGTCAATATATGGACTGTATAAATACTGCATTACTTCGTGAAAAATTGTTCCAAAAAAGGCAGAATCTTCTGCTTCTTCAATTTTGTCGGGTTCTTTAATGTTTTCAATATATCTAAGATAATATTTAAAAGGACAATTCAGATATTCGTTAATAGCTTTAGGACTTATTCCATTTTGCAGGTGTGTTTCTATTTTGGATAAGATTTTATCAGTTTTTTTACCAATATTTATCTTGTCCTTGTCTAATTCTATTTTATATGCTTTATTACTAAAAGTAATTTCTTGATTTAGTTCATATTTAATTTGAGAAATAAATCTTGATGCTTCAGAAGAGTTTTCTCCTGATTGATTACAATATATGATTTTAATATTCTTGGCTTTTTGGAATAATCTATAGAAATAATAGGCAAAAATACTATCCTGAAATTCTATTGATGGTAATTCATGAAATCTTCTTAAATTGTATGGAATTAGACTTTGGCTTACAGACTTTTTTGGAAATATTCCTTCATTTATAGATAACATTATTACATTGTCAAAGTCTAATGATCTAGTTTCTAAAAAACCTAATATTTGTAATCCTTTAAGAGGTTCTCCTTCAAAAGCAACATTTAAACTTTTTATTGATTGATTCAGTAATCGTAAAAATACTTTATCAGATTCAAATTCAATAGCATTTGATATTATGCAGTCATGTAGTGCATTTAATCGTATTTGAACTTTATTTAATATTTCATTTTCCATAGCAAAACTATCAATTGACGATATTTTTGAAATAAGTTCGCCTGTAGTGTCAGTTAAATATTTTGACAAAACACTAATTGATTTGTTATTTACTGAGAAAATGAGTTTTAATAAGGTAGATTTCCATAGTTCTTTTTCAGAAATGTAAATTATTTTATTTGTAACAATATAATTCTTTAAATCTTCAGATGTAAGCTGTTCACACATTCTAATAAAACTATGTTCAAGTATTGATAAAACATCCTTGTAGAAAAATTTTATTTCACGCTTATAGATTCTACACCTTTGTTGTAGGCTTATTAAATGGTTTATAAAAGCTACAGACATTGAGTTCTTTACAGGAAAACCCATAGATACATTATATGAATCTATTGTATCTGGAATAGAATACATTAATGGGATTAATAAATTTTCATCTCCTAATACAATAGCTGTTTTTTCGGGATTAAAGTCATTTTTGGTTTGCCAATTATTTACTATTTGCGGAATAAGTTTGGTTTGGCTAATTGGTGAAGGCACCATTATAACTTCTATATTTTTTTCTACTGTATTGATATTATTTATTAACCCATAATCTTTTACTGGAGGAAAATACTTGATGTTTTCCCTGATAAATTTGCCGGCTTCCTGATGTTTATCCTGAATATAGTATTTATCAGCATCCCAAAAAAAGTCGACATGGTAATTTGATTTTAAATGTTTAAAAAGCTCTTTCTCACATTTGTTTAATGCATTAAATCCCACTATTATAAATTCTTGTGATTTAAAAGGGCAATTAGTAATGTTTTCGATAACTTCTTTGTATATCATCCCTTGATATGCAATTCCGGAATCCTTTAACTCAAGCTTATATTCAGTATATATATTATACATTGATTGCCATAGTTTAAGGAAACTTTCCTTATGGGAACTTATTTGCGCTTGATTAACATTATACCAGAATTTCTTAATTATTTCAATAGAAGATTCTTCATAGCCATCAAATAGCTGATCAATTTCTTTAATGTCGGCAACAGTTGAAAAGAGTTTCTCGGCATCAACTAAATATTTATCAATATCATCAAAATCGGCTAAAATAATTTCGCCCCAATAATAAAAATCATCAAAAGATTCAGAAGATTTTGTATGTTCAATAAAGATTTTATACAATTGATATATTAGAACAATCTCTTCAGCAATATGTAAATTTGAGTTATTATAAAAAATCTCTTGTATAGGTGTAATTTTGGGGAGCCATATTGTCTTTGAAGTTTGTTCGCTAATATATTTTTTTAAAAATAAACCGGTTCTTCTATTAGGTACAATTATCTCAAGTGATTTTAATTCCTTGGTGTTAGATAAAATATATTCACTAACTTCTTCTAAAAAACTTCTCATTCTAGAGCGTATTTGCAATTAAAACTAAATCAGCCAGTACAATCGCAGTAATAGCTTCGATAACAACAGGGACTCTTTGTGCATAACATGCATCGTGTCTACCGGAGATGCTAAATTCTTCGATGAAACCGGTTTTGAAATTCATGGTTTTCTGAGATTTTTTAATACTTGATGATGGCTTAAAGTATAACTTAAAGTAAAGTTCATTACTATTTGTAATACCGCCATTTATTCCACCAGAATGATTTGTTTTTGTTTTACCGTTCTGACTAATGAAAGTATCATTAAACTCTGATCCTTTAGATTTTGCAGCATCAATCCCATTTCCAAATTCTATTGCTTTTAAACCCGGAATTGAAAATGCAGCATGAGATATTAATGATTCCACAGAATCAAAAAATGGTTCACCATAACCGGCTTTAAGCCCGTTTACCTTACATAAAACCACTCCTCCTATAGAATCATCATCTTTAACAGCTTTGTTTATTGCAGATTCAATATTCTTACTACCTCCTGCTTTAATTAGCTCAGCCTTTATTTTAATTTCGGGAATTACTTTCTTTGCAATAACTCCGGCAGCAACTAAAGGAAGAGTTAATCTACCTGAAAAATGGCCACTACCTGTAGGATTATTAAAGCCTTTATACTTTGAATTTGCAGTAAAATCAGCATGTCCAGGACGATGAAATCCTTCAAATGCATAATCTTTCGAAATTGTATTTTCGTTCAAAAATGAGATTGCTAAAGGACTTCCCGAAGTGTAACCTTTGAATATTCCACTTTTGAAATGTGGTTTATCAGATTCAATTCTGGTTGTTGTTCCAGCTTTTCCCGGAGCACGACGGATAATATCATCTTTAAAATCAGATTCCTTAATTGAAATACCCGGAGGACAACCGTCTATAATTACACCTACCTCAGGGCCATGAGATTCCCCGTATATACTTATTTTAAAAATTCTGCCAAAAGAGTTCATGTATTTTGTTTTTAACAAATATAGGGATTTTAAATTGATTGCTATTGAAGATTAGGATAGAATTAATGGTCACAGTTTTATTTCGTGCGAATCAGGAATTTCGAAACCATTATTGATACGCTTCAAGCCAAATTTTATGATTTTCTGTTTAATTTTTCATTTTACAAAAGCCAATTGGTAATCACGAACACCTATGAAAATAATAAAAAGGGTGAGTAAATTATAAAATTTGGCGGCGTTCGGAAGTGCGACGACTGAACGTTGCGTCCCTTCTCCCGCATGATGTTTAGGTGTTGTTAGGGACTGGCGTTCTTATCTATTCATTTTCTTCGTAATAATATGAATAGTCAATCCCTTTCATAAACATTTCTCGATCATTGATTTTATTGGTTAAGGCATTGTTTAATAGTGCTTTAAGGGTGCTGCTGTTTGTTGGACTAAGCATCATTGCATCCATGTATTCTTTTTTGCCAATTTTACTCCAATCTATGCATTTCTTAAGACGTTTTTTTAATATTAAGTCTAACCAGATGCGAGCACTTCTACCATTTCCTTCCATAAATGGATGAGCAATGTTCATTTCAACATACTTTTCTACTATTTCATCAAAAGTAGTTTCTGGCATTTCCTCAATTCGATTTAAAGTTTCGCCTAAAAAATGTGACACGGCAAATTGGAAACCTCCCTTAGAAATGTTTTTTTGCCTTATTTGACCAGCAAAATCATATAGCCCACCAAATAAGTATGCATGAATTTGTTGTAAGCCTTTAGTTGTGCCAACTTCAATGCTATTTATAAACGAGCTATTAAATAAAGCATATGCTTTCGTTTTACTTTTTCCATCAATGCTTTCGTCATTGAAAGTGAACCATTCAATAAATCTGTTAGCTTTTTTGCTAGGGAATTCTTTGCCTAATGTAATTATCCCACTATAATCTAACATGTCGGCTAAACGTTTTTTACCGTCAGGTGCAAGAATTTTCAACTGGGTAGTGGCACTAACCACTTGACTATTTTCTTTCTTTAATTTGGCTTTTAGATATTTCCAATAATTACGAGTTTTTGAATAGTCATCTTGATCTGTAAGAACTGCAACAACATCTAATACGGAAAACCACCATTTAGAACTTTCTTCGTCCCAAATCGCACGAACTTCTCTGTCGTCAAAAAAACGTATTGATATTTTTGCATTAGTCATATTTTTATTTTATCCTTTGAGCAGCTTTTTTACTGATACTTTGCAAATTTACAAATAAAAGTTTGGACAATGTAATCCTAGTTGGAAAATATAATTTTTATTTTGTTGGAACTGATTTTTCGCCTTCCAACTAACGTCAAATTTAAATTACTGATAATTAGTAAGTTGAGAAAATCCGACATCTTCTGGTTTTAGGACAAATTTAGTAATATTTTTATCAAATATAAGCTATTTTAAGCGATTTTTTGTGATTTAAGCAAAGAGTATTTATCAAAACATGCAAAAAAGATAATTGCTTAAATTGGATGATATGAGTTTTTAAACGATGAAAATTAGCAATTAACAATAAAAGCAAATTTCGCCAAACAGTTAGTTTTATAAAGTTTTACTCGATATAATAATTTCTTGTACCAATTCCCATTGGTAATAAGAGTTCGTTCGGCAGGTTTCGATATTCTTTTGACATTCTTTTTCTAATTCTCGTAAAGAAGGATTTTATTAAGATAACCATAAATATATAACTTTACTAAATCCTTAGGATGATAAGCAGGACGCCCTTCTTCTACATGATCGGTCTTAAACCCCATTTTGTTAATATCCAAACTATCAACAAATAAATCAATAATACGCACCTCATTGTCTTCGCTTATTGATAAGTCCATAGAATGAGGAAATAATACTAACTGATTTCTTGGTACTCCTTTAATGTATTTCATACAGTAAATATACTAATAATCAAGCGATTAGTAGTGTTGATAAGTGGAAGACTTTTCAACATTTTGAAATAAAATAACCGGTTTTTAGACAGTCTGACGGATGGCGGTATGAAACGTTGGGGAGTTCGAAGTACTTACCTGTCAATATGAGAGTAAGTTAAAAAAGAGTGATGCAGTTGAGTTAACCACATCACCCCCAAT
>CAYUWD010000163.1:0-6819 GCA_964448235.1 uncultured Bacteroidales bacterium
ACGGCATAACTCCTACAGAAGATGGCGGTTTTATTATGGGAGGAGAGTATTTTTGTAGTCCGAGTACAATGTTTCCTTCCGGCACACAACAAGGTCTTGTAATAAAAGTAGATTCTATGGGTTGCCTGGAAGAGGGTTGTGGAACAACTAATATCAGGCATACAATAAATGCTCTTAATGCAGAAATATATCCTAATCCTGCAAGCGAAAAAATAACAATTACACTTGCCGAACAAACAAATAATGCAAAAATAAAAATTTACGATGCAAAAGGGTGTTTGTGGATTGATATTGACAGTCAGGGCGTGACTCAAAGTCACACCCTGAATAAACAAACTGCCATTGAACTGGATGTTTCGCAATTACCTGTCGGTGTATATACAGTAAATATTTGGGCAGAGGGGAAATTTTATGTTGGAAAGTTTGTAAAAACATAATTCGATCTTGCCAGTCAGAGTGTGTCTTTAAGACACGCCCTGATTTAATCAGAAGACAATTTTACGTTGGGAAGTTTGTGAAGGAGTGAAAAAGTTCGGAGTTCGGAGTATTTAAAGTGCCTAAAGTCGAGGCGTTATTCGCAATCTGAGTATTGTTTATTGATTGTTGTCCCGAAGAATAAAAAATCTATGATTTTTGTAATTCTTCGAGGATCCTCGATAAAAAAAGAAATTGTTATAGAATTTTTTTATCGAATATGATAATAATTGAAATTGTAAAGATTTTAACTGATTACAATTTCTATTTTATCGGGAAGTATTGTTTATTGATTGTTGAATATTGTTTATTTACTCACCTTTCTCTTAGGCTTTGCAGTCTCCAGATTATTCTTTTTCACATAATCGCTCCAAGAATTAGTTCCTTTTCCTGCTTTAGGAATATCTTTTTGATAAAAGTGACAAAGAGCAGCAGCCAAACCATCTGTAGCATCTAGTTTTTTCGGCAATTCCTCTAATTTTAAGATTTTTTGCAACATCCCTGCTACTTGTTCTTTACTAGCAGCTCCACTTCCTGTAATTGCAAGTTTAATTTTTCGTGGTGCATACTCAAATATTGGGATTGTTCTTGTTAAAGCAGCTGATATCGCAGCTCCTTGTGCCCTACCTAACTTCAACATAGATTGAACATTTTTACCTTGAAATGGAGCCTCTATTGCAAGCTCATCAGGTTTAAAACCATCTATCAACTGCAATGTCCTTTCATAAATATGTTTCAACTTATTAAAATGACCATCCATTTTTTGCATATCAACAATCCCAAAACCCACAACTTCAACTTTCTTCCCCCTTTCATGGATAACACCATACCCCATAATATTTGTACCTGGGTCAATTCCTAAGATTATTCTATCTTTTTCTGCTTTCATTCAGACTCCCCTGTTATTTTACGTAAATTTTTCCTTGCTTCCACAGTAAATATACTACCAGGGAAATCCGAAATCAATTTAAAATATGAATTTTTGGCTTCATCTTTATTTCCTAATTTTTCCTGTAATAATGAATATCTAAACAATGCATTATCAGCTAATATATCATAATAATATGTTTCTGCTACCTGTTTATAATATTTTGAAGCTTCATTAAAATTATTTGTGGCTTCATATATCTGAGCTTTTTTGTACAATACATCATCTATGAGTGTATGAGATGAAAACATTTCTGTAATTGAATCTAAACTACTAAATGCTAAATCATACTGTTTTGAAAATATATAAAAATCTGCTCTTGCAAATATTTGCATAGTGAATTCTGTTGTATCAAGATTATAATTATCACTTATAAACATACTTAACTCCATAGCATCATTTGCGATAAGTTTTGATGTACTTGATTTTAACACATCGAGTTGTGCTTGTGCCCATTTAAATTGTCCGGTATAATATGCAAGTTTTGCTTTTTTAAATCTTGCTTCATGACCTATAGGAGACTCTAACATTGCCTTTTCTACCTGAGCATAAACAAGTATTGCATCCCATGGGTTATTATTAAGAAAATGTATGTCGCCCAACATAAGTTTCATAATTTGTTCTTGATCTTTTAAGAAACGTCTTTCACTAATACTTGATTCTATTAATTCTATAGCTTCTTGATACTTTTTCAAATAATATGCTTTTATATTAACTAAAGCATAAATTATTGAATAAGATTCTTTTCTTAAAACAAAATCTAAAGCTTCTGTAAGCATTTTCTCCAACTCTACTAATTCTTCAAGGTCAGGTTGTAAAGCAGATGTAGATTTTGTATAAAGGACATTTAGATATTCTATATAAGCCGAATTATATATTGAATTTTCTTTTCCTTTTTGCATTAAATAATCAAAAGCTTCAAGAGCTAAGTCAAATTCCCCATTTTGAAACAATATTCGTCCAAACTCAAGGATATCCGGACTTGAACCAAGTCTATTTCTTTTATCTATAGAATATAATTGATTTAAGGCCACTCTATACTTACCAGTTTGAATATAATACCATATTATTAGCTTACCATAAGTCTGATTTTGCGGATTTTCCTGTATCTTATTTAACACACTTGTTTCGATTATATCATATACGCTACCATCAATATCATGAGCTAAAACATATTGCAAACGTGATTGAACAGTATTTATTGAATTTGGATTATTTGAAAGATGTCCTAAATATTTTTGCATCATCCTTTCATAATCCCTCTGGATATAGTATAAATTTCCTAATTCCATACTAAAGTCTGAACGCAAATACGACTCTCCTACTTTATATGCTTTTTCTGCATATAGATATTGTCGATAATTAATAAACATAGCTGCAGCACTATAGATATTATTTTTATTTGTTTTAACTCTTTCGATTACTTTATTAAATTGTTCATCAGCCTCATCAAAGCGATTAGAATTAAAATAAACCATTCCCAAGTCAATTTTTAAATAGAAATCTATTTTATTCCTTTTAATCTCCTTTTTTAGAAACTTTTCTGCGTTAGAATAATCTTTTAATAAGAACAGACAGCGTAAATAATAATCTCTGTTTGTTTTATATCCTGTTTCTCTATACAAATTTTCGTATAATTCAGCAGCTTTATCATATTGTTCATTTTTATAATATCTGAGAGCTAACTGAGCCTCCCCATTATCCTGCGCACCCAAGTTAAGATGCACAAAAAGAATAATCAATAAAAAGCAAAAACGATATATGTATTTAAAATTCAATTTAGAATTAATTTATTTAATGATATCAAAACCTGTAAACT
This sequence comes from uncultured Bacteroidales bacterium, assembly GCA_964448235.1. Lineage (GTDB taxonomy): Bacteria > Bacteroidota > Bacteroidia > Bacteroidales > ML635J-15 > Bact-19. The sequence goes on from CAYUWD010000163.1 coordinate 3,222, forward strand.
GTCTTAAAACTTCAGGAATAACAATTCCTTCTTCGGTTTGATTATTTTCAATAATCGCAGCCATCATACGAGGTAAAGCCAAAGCACTACCATTAAGACTATGTGCCAGTTTGGTTTTCTTTTCATTTTCAGGCTTATATCTAAGTTTAAGTCTATTAGTCTGAAAATCTTCAAAGTTAGAAACAGAACTTACTTCCAACCATCTTTCCTGAGCAGCTGAGAATACTTCAAAATCAAAAGTTAAAGCAGAAGTAAAACTAATATCACCACCACATAATCTTAATATCCTGTATGGCAATTTCAATTTTATTAAAATATTTTCCACATGTGTTTTCATTTCTTCGAGTGCCTGATACGAATCTTCTGGTTTTTGTATTTGTACAATTTCGACTTTATCAAACTGATGTAAACGGTTTAATCCTCTAACATGTGCACCCCATGACCCTGCTTCACGACGAAAACAAGCAGAATAAGCCATATTTTTTATTGGAAAATCTTTTTCGTTTAAGATAACATCCCTATACATATTTGTCACAGGCACTTCAGCAGTTGGGATAAGGTATAGATTATCTTCTGTTACATGATACATCTGCCCTTCTTTATCTGGTAATTGGCCGGTACCAAATCCACTGTCTTCGTTTACAAGTAAAGGAGGTAATACTTCTGTATAACCTGATTTTTCTGCTTCATCAAGAAAGAAGTTTATCAATGCTCTTTGCAATTTTGCACCTTTACCAATATATACAGGAAAACCTGCACCCGTAATTTTTGTTCCTAGTTCAAAATCTATAATATTATATTCTTTTATTAATTCCCAATGGGGCTTTTTTAATGTCAAAACAGGCAGTTCCCCTCCTTCCTTAACAATTTCGTTATCATCCTCTCCTTTTCCGGGTTTTACTGATTCGTGTGGAATATTTGGAAGTTGAATAAGTAAATCATTAAGATCTCTTTCATATTCGGTAAAAATAGTTTCAAATTCTTTTATTTGTTCTTTGATTTCACCCGTTTTTTGCTTTGAAGTCTCAGCTTCATCTCTCTTTCCTTGAGCAAACAACTTCCCTATTTCTTTTGAAATATCATTTAATTGTTTTTGAAGACCATCTTTTTTTATTTGTGATTCTTTTCTTTTATTATCACATTCGATTATTTGGTTAACTAACTTTGATGCATCAAAATTCTTTACTTTTAAACTCCTTACAACTCTTTCTTTCTCTTCTCTGATAAGTTTTATCGTCAACATAATATAAAATTTTTATTGGGACGAAGTTATGAAAAATGTACTAGATATGAAATAGAAATATTCTACAAAAATATCAAGCAAAACGAATCACTTATTACAAAATAATTAACTATCAATATTACTTATTATGAGGATTAAAAATTTCGATAAAATTACCACTTCAGTTTTAACCATTAGACTTCCAACTTTTTTCCTATCTTTGCATAAACAATCTCTTTTTTATGAAACTTCATACAGAACAATTGATAAAGAAATACGGCAAGCGCACTGTAGTTAAGGGTGTTAGCGTAGAATTAAATCAGGGAGAAATTGTTGGATTACTTGGGCCAAACGGAGCAGGAAAAACTACAACTTTCTATATGATAGTTGGATTGATAAAACCAAACGAAGGCAAGATATTTTTAGATAATTCTGATATCACAAGTGAGCCAATTTATAAACGAGCAAGAAAAGGGATTGGTTATCTAGCGCAAGAAGAATCTATTTTCCAAAAGTTATCGGTTCAAGATAATATTAAAGCTATTTTGGAAATGACAAAATTAAGTCGTAAAAAACAATTAAAAAAAACTGCTCAACTACTCGAAGAGTTTGGCTTAAACCACATACGGAAAAGTAAAGGATTCCAACTTTCAGGAGGAGAAAGACGTAGAACTGAAATTGCTCGTGCTTTGGCAATAGATCCAAATTTTATCCTCTTAGATGAACCTTTTGCAGGTGTTGACCCTATTGCTGTTGAAGACATACAAAATATTGTCATGCATCTAAAAGAACGAAACATAGGAGTTTTAATCACAGATCATAATGTTCATGAGACACTATCAATTACTGATAGAGCATACCTATTATTTGAAGGGGACATTCTTAAAAGTGGCACATCCGAAGAACTTAGTGAAGATGAACAAGTTCGTAAATTATATTTAGGCGAAAACTTTGAACTCCGAAAATAAACTTCTCAATATTAAAAATATGAAATTTAATTTAATTATAATATTAATATTTATCGTCATAAGTATTATATCATGTAATTCTTCAAAAAATCTAGATAACAAAAACCATAGTATAACAACAGAAAGGGATGATTACAGAGTAATGTTTTATAATGTTGAGAACTTGTTTGACACAAAGGACGACCCTGAAAAACGAGACGAAGAATTTTTACCAGAAGGTGATCGATATTGGTCAAACTACAGATACAACAACAAACTTAAAAATATATATAAAGTAATTGTTGGCATAGGGGAATGGGATTTACCTCAGATTGTTGGTCTTTGTGAGCTTGAAAATCGCACAGTTTTAGACGATTTGTTGAAAAACACTCCTTTATACAAAACCGACTACAAGATAGTTCATTTTGAATCGCCAGACCGCAGAGGAATTGATGTTGGATTACTTTATCGTAGTGAATATTTTACACCATATCTTGAAAAAGCAATTCCTGTTACTTGGCCTGCATCAGTAAAAGCAGGTCCAACAAGAGACATCCTCTATGTAGCAGGTGTAACAAATACAAACGACACATTACATCTTTTTGTTAATCACTGGCCTTCTCGATGGGGTGGACAAATGGAAACTGAAGGCAAACGAATAACTGTTGCCAAACTTGTAAAAAAAGAAACTGATTCTATTTTCAGAACAAATCCAAATGCAAACATAATTATTATGGGTGACCTTAATGATCATCCAACTGACCGTAGTGTGCTCGAAGTACTTAAAGCTCAGACAAGTTATGAAAATTTAAAACCAAAAAAACTTTATAACTTATCATATTACATGGAGCATGAAAAAAATCTGGGATCACATAAATATAATGGTCAATGGGGAATACTTGATCAAATAATTGTTTCTTTTGGTTTGATGGATACTACAAGTACAATATATACAACTCTTGACAATGCACATATTTATAATGCAGACTTTCTATTAGAACCTGATGAAAAATATACAGGTAAAAGGGTCAACAGAACTTATATTGGATTTAAATATCATGGTGGGTACTCTGATCACTTACCAACTTATGTTGATCTAAAATTTAATAAATAACGTATTGGTTTGGGTTTCTTGAATCTTGAATCTTATTGATGACCGATGACAGATGACCGGTGACAGGTGATCCCGATAAAATCCCGAACCTATGGTTCGTGGATCCTCGGGATAAAACGGGACAGAAATTGCATACTACGTTCTTTCAAATAATCAATTACAGTTTTATCGTTTGTTTAAAACAATATTGCATAGCAATTTCTTGTTTTAACGAGGACTCTCGAAGAATATATAAATCAAAGATTTTTTATTCTTCGGAGCCGATGACAGATGACCGGTGACGGGAGCTCAAACTGAATGTTAATTATTGAATTT
>CAYUWD010000164.1:0-6737 GCA_964448235.1 uncultured Bacteroidales bacterium
GTTTCTATTTCGTTAAAAAATATTTACAGAACTCTGCTTTGTGCATATTTTTTGTTTCATATTAACAGAAAAATAATTTGCTATTCAATACGGCATATTATAATTAATTGGTATTACAGATAGAAATACAAATATTGTATTTGTATTAAGAGTTACAATTAAGCAGACAATGACTACAGTGTGTAAATTCACCTCTTAAACGTGAATTTATTAGCCCGGATATTCGTTTACGCAATGGGGCTATTTTTATATTTGATAATATATCATTTGCAAAAGCAAACATAAGCATAAGCTTTGCTTCTTTTACTCCAATGCCTCTTTGTCTAAGATAAAATAATGCCTCTTCGTCAAGTTGCCCTACAGTTGCTCCATGGCTACATTTAACGTCATCTGCGTATATTTCAAGTTGAGGTTTTGTTCTCATTTTAGCTTCTGGAGTTAGGCAAAGATTATTGTTTGTTTGGTATGCAATCGTCTTTTGAGCATCAGGATGAACAATAATCCTGCCTGCAAAAGAACCATTTGCTTTATCGTCTAAAATGCCTTTATATAATTCGTTACTTAAACAATTAGGGACTTTGTGATTAATCAAAGTGTAGTTGTCAACTCGTTGTTCTCTGTCTGTAAGATTTAGTCCAAAAAGATTTGCTTCGGAATTTTCTCCAGATAGTTGAGTAAATAAGTTGTTTCTGATATTACCACCATGTAAAGAAAGTACAATAGAATTTACTTTTGCATCTTTCTCTAGATTTATTAAATGAGAATTAATAACAGAAGATTTATTGGGTTCGTTTTGTAATGCATAATATTGCAAGTTTGCATTTTGCCCTACAAAAGATTCACTTACATCAACAATAAAGTTATTGCTATTGTTTAATGTGTGATCACATATAATCATTGATAATTCTGCACCTTGTTCTAAAATGATTAAATTTCTTTTAAAGATGTTTTTATTTCCAAAGCCATGGGTTAAATTAACTAATTGTATTGTTTTGTCAATTTTTGTATTTTTTGGAATATATATAAATAATCCGTCATTTGCTAACATTGTATTTAAGGCAATAAAGCTATCTTTAATTTCAGAAGCATGTTTGTTGAAATATTTTTCTAAGATTTTAGCATGTTTTTCTTTAGCTTCATTTAGACCACAGATAATTGCTCCTTTTGGTAGATTTGGAATAGGTTCATTTTTTTTATAATAATTTCCATTAGAAAGTAAAAGTGCATGGGTATCCATATCTTCTACTTCACATCTAAAATATTTGTTTAAATCGACAGAAGTTTCTTCTAGTTGTATAGAATAATCATAGCTTTTATTACAAATATTATCAATGTCAGCATGTTTATAATTTTCATTTTTTTTATTAGGAATTCCAAGCTGTTTAAAAACACTAAAAGCTTTTTGTCGATGTTTAAATATTATTTCAGAATCTGTATTTTTTAATTCTTTTGAAATCTCCTGAAAAATATTAATGTAATTATTATATGTTTTTTGAATATTCATATTTTTCATGTCTTATGCGTCAATTTCTTTTTTAATCCAATTGTAGCCTTTTTCTTCAAGTTCTAGGGCTAGTTCTTTACCGGCTGTTTTAACGATTTTGCCTTCATAAAGAATATGGACAAAATCCGGAATTATAAAGTCTAATAATCTTTGGTAGTGAGTAATGACAATTGTAGCATTTTGAGGTGATTTAAGTTTATTTACTCCATTTGCAACAACTTTTAATGCGTCTATATCCAGACCAGAATCTGTTTCATCAAGAATAGATAGTTTTGGTTTTAGCATTGCCATTTGAAAGATTTCATTTCGTTTTTTTTCTCCTCCAGAAAAACCAACATTGACAAATCGACTTGTTAGATCAGATTTTAACTCAACCATTTCTTTCATTTCTCTCATATATTTAAGAAATTCCGCAGAAGACATTGGGTTTTCTCCTCTATATTTTCTTTGTTCATTTAATGCCGTTTTCATGAAGTTTATCATGCTTACCCCTGGTATTTCAACAGGGTATTGAAAACTTAGAAATATTCCTTCTTTAGCTCTTTCTTCTGCATTTATTTTAAGCAAATTTTTTCCTAAGTAATATATTTCGCCCTCAGTAATTTCAAATTCTTCTTTTCCTGCTAGTACTGCAGAAAGAGTTGATTTGCCAGAACCATTAGGACCCATTATTGCATGGATTTCTCCAGGTTTGATTTCTAGATTAATTCCATTTAGGATTTTTTTACCATCAATTTCGGCATGTAAGTTCTTTATGACTAACATAATATTATCATTTAGTTATTTGTTTTATTTTGTTAATTCTTTGAGTCATCGAGTTTTTTATTCCTGGTGACAAATAATCTTTAATATTCTCTATTATTATTTCAATTTCACTACTTAATTCTGGATAATCTTTTGCAACTCGAATAAGGAAGTTGAAGGCAATCATGCGTACAGAGGGCTGTCTTTTATTATCTTCAAGAAGATTCATGCAGATATCAAAAATCTCGCTTGTTTGTTTTTCATTTAATTTGAGATTATAAATTATTCTTAATGTTTCACGAAGATGACCGTCTTTTTTTATTGTTTTTGTAGCATGAATAAAAGGATCTACATGTTTTTGAAGAGTTTCAGTATTGTTTTTGGAATAATGGGAGAGTAACCAAGTTGCACGCCATGCAAATTTGTGATTTGTTAAAGAAAATTTAATGTATTCTTCAACCAATTTTGGGTCTGAATTAAGTTCTGCTATCATTCTATCTTGTCCAATTTCAAATTCAGAGACTCTTTTTAGTATGTCATAGTTTTTCTTAATCATATTTACCCAACACTCCCTTCAAGACTAATTTGTAAAAGTTTTTGTGCTTCTACAGCAAATTCCATAGGTAGTTTATTTATAACTTCTTTAGCATATCCGTTAACAATTAATCCAATTGCTTCTTCGGTACCAATACCTCTCTGATTACAATAAAAGATTTGATCTTCACTAATTTTTGAAGTAGTTGCTTCGTGTTCAACAATAGAGGTTTCATTTTCAACATCTATATAGGGAAAAGTATGCGCTCCACATTTGTCTCCAAGTAATAATGAATCACATTGTGAGAAATTTCTTGCATTATTAGCATTTTTACCAACTTTTACTAATCCTCTGTATGAATTTTGACTTTTTCCTGCTGAAATCCCCTTAGATACAATAATACTACTTGTATTTTTTCCTAGGTGTATCATTTTCGAACCAGTATCTGCTTGTTGAAAGTTATTAGTAACAGCAACTGAATAAAATTCAGATTGCGAATTATCACCTTTTAAAATTGTACTTGGGTATTTCCATGTTAAAGCAGAACCTGTTTCGACTTGTGCCCAGCTTATTTTGGAGTTATCACCTTTGCAAATACCTCTTTTAGTTACAAAATTGTAGATTCCGCCTTTTCCTTTTTTATTTCCGGGATACCAGTTTTGTACAGTTGAGTATTTTACCTCAGCATTTTTCATTGCAACAATTTCTACAATAGCAGCATGAAGCTGATTTTCGTCTCTTTGAGGAGCAGTGCAGCCTTCCATATAGCTTACATAACTATTTTCTTCAGCGATAATAAGTGTGCGTTCAAATTGACCAGTGTTAATGGCATTTATTCGGAAATAAGTAGAAAGTTCCATAGGGCATTTTACTCCTTTTGGGATGTAACAAAATGACCCATCACTAAAAACAGCAGAGTTAAGTGCAGCAAAGTAATTGTCGCCATACGGAACTACAGATCCCATATATTTTCTAACTAAATCAGGATGATTTAAAACGGCTTCAGAAAAAGAACAAAAAATAATTCCTTTTTCAGCAAGAGTTTCCTGAAAAGTTGTTTTGATCGAAACCGAGTCCATTACAGCATCTACGGCAACTCCTGAAAGTCGTTTTTGTTCATCTAAGGGAATCCCTAATTTATCAAATGTTGCTTTGATTTCAGGATCAATATTATCTAAGCTTTTAAGTTCAACTTTAGGTTTTGGTGCTGAATAATAGATGATGTCTTGATATTTAATTTCTGGAATTGTAAGATGTGCCCAATTTGGCATTGTCATACTTTCCCATTTACGAAAAGCTTTTAATCTGAATTCTAACATCCATTCTGGTTCATTTTTCTTCATTGAGATTAACTTGACAGTTTCCTCGTTTAAACCTATTGGAATTTCATCCGCCTCAATATCCGTTACAAATCCGTATTTATATTCGGATTCGGTAACTTCTTTTAATACCTTATCCTGTTCTTTTTCCATCTTTACTTCAAAATTTAATAGTCTACAAAAATATAAAAATAATCGTTTCTATTTCCTGATGTCTCAACAAGTTTTATAGCTAAAAGTTTTGAATGTATTGGGAAATATTTTTTTTTATTGTGTTACGCGTTGCAAACGCGCAACAGCAATGGTTTTTTATTGTGTTACGCGTTGCAAACGCGCAACAGCAATGGGTATAAATGATATTTGTCATAATATGAGCGCTTCTGCTTCTTGGATTTTAGATTTTAGAAATATTTATTGTGTTATGCGTTGGAAACGCGCAACAGCAATGAAGGTTTTTGTCAAGCGTTTTTTTATTTTGAATAAATGAATAATCTGAGTAATCTGAGAAAATCAGTAGCTTTTTGTATGGCCATAGATAAGCATGATTAACGTCTCAACAAGTTTTGTAGGTAAAAGTTTTGAATGTATTGGGAAATATCTTTATTTATTGTGTTACGCGTTGCAAACGCGCAACAGCAATGGAAGTGTTGACTTTAAAATTCTGACCTTGATATTTGTGTTTTGATATTTGTATATTTAATAAGAAAGGCCACCTTAAAAAGGCAGCCTTCTAAAAACGAAAAATAAAACACTATTGAACTATCATTCTATGCTTTTGAATATTTGCATTATCATTTATAATAACATGAAAAATGCCTTTTTCTTGTCTTTCAAGGTTAATGAAAGTTTCATTGTTGCTTAAATTTCCAGATTCAATAATTTGTCCAAGAGAATTATAAATATTATATTGAGCGTTAGTTAGAGCATTTGTTGAGATGTAGAATTTACCATTAGATGGGTTAGGATAGAGGCTTATTTGAGAGTTAAATAATCTATTAAATTCAATTGCTTTAATTTCAAATGTTTCAGATTTTCCATCAAAATCAATTTGTGTTAGTCTGTAATAATTAATTCCATTTTCAGGATTATAGTCTTTTGTTTGGTATTGAATCAGATTTCTTGAGTTCCCAGCACCCTTAATCCTATCTATTTCGATAAAAATTTTACCATCTGTACTTTTCTCAATGATAAATTCTGCATTGTTTATTTCGCTAATGGTTGTCCATGAGATATTAACTTGTTCATCTTTTAGTTGTGCATTAAAATAAACTAAATCTATAGGTAAAATATCATTATTTGAATCTAATAAGTATGGATAACCATTGTTGATGGCTGGGTCTATGCCCCAAATATTTGTAAAGTCATATGTTGGATAATTTGACTGATCTAACATTTCGCTTGTGGTATAAGATACACCTGCAGGACTGTATGATTGACCTGTAATATCTTCATCCCAGTAACCTCCTGAAACATTTGTGTTTCCATCAGCACTTCCAACAAGACCACCAACATTTGTTACAGCAGGAGTGCTAGTAGGAACATTTACAACTGCAGCGGAGTAAGAGTTTATTATTTCACCTCTTTGCAAGCCACAGCCAACTAAACCACCAACTCTTTCAACTGAGCTGATTTGTGCTGTACGGTTATCAACATTAACAGATCCTAGAGAGTAGGAGTTAATAATTATACCTTTTTGAGTACATCCGGCCAGTCCACCAAATTTATCGCCTGTGTTTATTTCTGACCAGTAAACATCGACATTTGCAAATGATTTAGAGATTTGAGGTTTATGTCCGTTTGTATTTGCTTCATCCTGATGGCTGTTATTAGAACCAACTAAGCCACCTGTAGCACCGTCACCTGTAACTGATCCTGTTCGTACAAAAGTATATTCAATTTTAGTATGTTCGTTTCCCGTAACACGTCCAACTAATGCTCCTGTTCCTCTAGCACCGTAAACCTCAACATTTTCTAAGCCTAAGTTTGTAATACTTATCTCTGTAACATCATCATCTGCTCCTATATGACCAAAAAGACCTATGTTGTATGTGTTAGGACGGTTTATGTATAGATTATAAATCATAAAGTTATTTCCATCGTAATGTCCGGTAAATCTATCACCAGTTCCTGCTCCTGCAATAGGCATCCATCCTTTTCCATCACCATCGTGATCATAACTTTTTAAATCAATGTTCTTTGTCTGTATAAAGTAACTGTTCAGATAGTTTCTAACTTCACTTAATTCTTGTGCATTGGATACTTGGTATGGGTCTAACGCAGTCCCATTACCACCAGAAAATTGAGCAATACTTGATAATGCTGCCAATAATATAAATGTAAATAAGTATATGTGTTTCATCGTGTTTAATTTTTAGGTTCATTATTTAGAACAAATCTAAATAGAAAATGTTTAAGAGAAATGTAATTAATTAAAAAAGCCTGAAATAAACCAGGCTTTTCGAGAGAATAATACTAGTGTTTGATCAGCTTCGCTCGTTCTGTACTAGAAGAGGTGGTTAAAATAACCATGTACAGACCAGGAGCATAGTTACTGATATCTATTGAGGAGAGATTTTGTCCCCTGAGTTCCGCACTTTTTTTTACATAAAATCATAAATGTCAGACAATTAGCACT
>CAYUWD010000165.1:0-6732 GCA_964448235.1 uncultured Bacteroidales bacterium
TTAAAAATGTTGGAAACTTTTTTATTAGACACACTTTTTTGGACGGGTATCATTACATTCAATTTTAACAAATCAATAAATGGAATCTTTAGTCATTTTCCAGAAAACTCCTTCAGCATATTTTTCATACCCTGTTCTTTAACATTGAATAATAGAATTACTATTTACTAAAATCTCAGTACATGATAAATATTTTATCATGTACTGAGCGCAAAAATATATTAATTAAAAGACCTCGTTTGACAGATTTATAAAATTTAGCATGAGATGAATCCGTTATAAATCAATATAGTTATGAATCATATATATAAATTAAAATTTAAAAATTTATTTTATGATTTTAAAAATCAATACTATTTTCCAGGACAATTTTTCTTAATATTTGCAGTAATGTCATTTCTACCATAAGCTTTATCAAAATGCTTAGAAAACTCTTTTGCAAGACTTTCAGCAGTTTTTCTAAATTCATCTTTATTTTTCCATGTGTTTATAGGGAATAATATTTCAGAAGGAACGCCAGGACAAGCTTTTGGTATGTTAAGATGAAATAATGAATCATATTCAAATTCTGCATCATCTATTTTTCCTTCTAAAGCAGCTTCGACCATAGCTCTTGTATATTTAAGGTCGATACGTTTACCGACTCCAAATTTACCACCAGACCAGCCTGTATTAATAAGAAAAACATTTGTATTAAATTTTTCCATTTTGTCTCCAAGCATTTTAGCATATATTTTTGGTAAAGCTGGCATAAATGGTTGACCAAAGAAACGTGAAAAAGTTGCTTCTGGTTCTACAATACCTGTTTCTGTTCCGGCAAGTTTTGAAGTATATCCCATTAAGAACCACAACATCGCTTGGTTTCTATCAAGTTTTGATATTGGAGGCAATACACCTGTAGCATCAGCAGTTAAAAACAGAATAGATGAAGGATGTCCACCTGTACTAGTCTTTTTAATATTATCTAGAAAAGTAAGAGGATACGAAGCTCTGGAATTTGGAGTAAGTCTCTCATCATCAAAATCAAATTCTCCATCAGGATATATCATAGCATTTTCAACAATGGAACCATGATTAAGATAATAATCAGGATGTAATACTGCACGATAGATATCTGGTTCTTTCTCAGGATGAATATTAATCATTTTAGCATAACATCCATTTTCGAAATTTGCAACTCCTTCTTCACTCCAACCATGCTCGTCATCACCTAGCAAAGCTCTTGTAGGATCAGCTGACAAAGTCGTTTTACCTGTCCCTGATAAACCTAAAATCAAAGCTGTTTTACCATCTTTCCCTTCATTTGCAGAACAATGTAATGGAAGAACATTTTCAAAAGGAAGATAATAATTCATAACTGTAAACATAAGTTTCTTTACACTTCCAAGATATGCAGAACCAATAACAATACCTATTCTCCTATCAAAATCCATTGCAACAATAATATCTGTAGTATCTCCAGTTGGAAGTTTACGTAATTTCCATTCATATTTTGAAGAATCAAGTTTATCGTAAGGTAGCACTAATAAATAAAATGGTTTATCACAAAAACAAGATTTCTCAATATCTTCAGGAACAGGCCTAAACATATTATCAACAAAAACTGAAGTTAACGCATGATTAGTTATCGTTTTAACAGGTAATGCATATCCTGAATCGGCACCAATAACTCTATCATTAATATATACTCTATTATGGTGACCGATATATGCTAATGCATCTTCAAAAACAAGATTAAAGACCCTCTCAGGTATTGGCAAATTGTTTGGTGAATTCCAGTCAACATGTATCTGACTTTCCGGTCTTTTGACAATAACAGTATCCTTAGGACTACGACCTGTAGATTCAGGGGGTGTCCAAGTAGCCAAGGCTCCTGATTTTGAAACCATACATTCACTGTTACTAACAGCATCACCTATTAATCTCTTACGCTTAGCATTGACAATTGTATTTTTACATTCTAATAATAAATCATCAACCTTTTTGTGAGTTTCTTTAAAGTTTATTGTATCCATACATAAAATAGCTATAATTTAATGATTGCAAACATATAAAAATTATAACAGTAAAAACCTGTTAAAGAATATAAAAATCCGTTTTATGTTGTATAAAATGTTTAGCATATTTTTATTGAAAATCTGCAAAATTATTTTATTAAACTAAGTTTTATTATTTTGCGCAAAATTTGATTTTTATGTTTAAAAAAGTTCCACATACTTATGTAATTGTTTTTGCAATAGTTATTATATCAGCAATCCTAACTTGGCTTATTCCTGCAGGAGAATTTGACAGAACAATAAAAACAATGCAGGATGGTCGAGAAAAGACTGTTATAGTTGAAAATTCTTACCATTCTGTTGAATCGGAACCACAAACATGGCAAGTTTTCTCATCAGTTTTTAATGGTTTTGTAGCTCAGGCAAATATTATTGTTTTTATTTTATTGATTGGTGGAGCATTTTGGATAATGAACGCTAGTAAGGCTCTGGATGTTGGTATTCTGGCATTTATTACAGCAACAAAAAGACTGGAGAAAGTAAAACTGTTAAACAAAATTGGAGTTGATAATATTGTCATGATAATGATTATGACACTTTTTAGCTCATTTGGTGCTATTTTCGGGATGAGTGAAGAAACAATTGCCTTTGTAATCATACTTGTTCCACTTGCAATATCGATGGGATATGATTCTATCGTTGGAGTTTCATTGGTTTATGTTGCTGCTCATTTAGGTTTTGCCGGAGCTATCCTTAATCCATTTACTATTGGTATTGCGCAAGGACTATCAGATCTACCTGTTTTCAGTGGTTGGGAATACAGACTTATTTGTTGGCTTGTTATTAATGGATTAGGTTTTAGCTTTATTCTTTTATATGCAAGAAGAGTAAAAAAGAACCCTGAAAAAAGTCTCACATTTGGAATTGATGATTATTGGAAAAAGCATAAAGCTGAAAATAGTGAAGAGATCAAATATCATACTCCGACAAGTGCCTGGATTAGCTTTATAGTAACACTTGGAATATTAGTTCTTTTTTCAGCATATTATCCGGATTCAGTTTTAAAAATAGGTAACTCACAGTTTCATTTTCCTGCCTTACCGGTCGCTTCACTCCTTTTTGCTGTCATTTCTTTTTTCTCACTACGGAAATCAGTTCACTTTTATATTTTAAGCTTACTTGCGTTCACAATTGTATTTTTAATTATCGGTGTGATGGGCTACGACTGGTATGTGATGGAAATCGGAGCATTATTTTTCGGAATGGGATTAGCCAGTGGAATAGCGATGAACAAATCTGCAAATAGTATTACCAAACTATTTATTGAGGGAGCTAAAGATATTTTCTCAGCAGCGTTTATTGTTGGTATTGCAGGAGGTATTATTATAATTTTAACTGACGGTAAAATTGTAGATACAATTATGTATGGTCTTTCCCAATCAATGCAAAACGTAGGCAAAGAAACCTCTTTAGGAATAATGTATAGTATACAAACATTCTTAAATATTATTATTCCATCCGGATCAGCAAAAGCTGCACTTACAATGCCTATAATGGCACCTTTCTCGGATTTAATTGGGATTGCTCGTCAATCAACAGTTCTTGCATTCCAGTTCGGAGACGGTTTTACAAATATGATCACTCCTACCTCCGGTGTACTTATTGGATGTTTGGGAATTGCTAAAGTTCCTTACAATATTTGGTTTAAATTCATTTGGAAATTGATTTTAATTCTCATAGTAATTGGATTTATTCTTATGTTACCTACTTTGTACTTAAATATTAATGGATTCTAAAATTAGATAAGCATTTTAAAGAATTAAAATAATTTTTTATTATCTTAGCACAAATTAGGCAGAATTTTTGCATTATATGAACAACTAATTTTAAATTTATTATTATGAAAAAGATTGTTGTATTTTTATTCTTTTCCACAGGCTTATTATTTATTGGCACATCTTCATTTTCTCAAAAAGTCTATTCTTGTGATTATAAAAGCGATGCAGATGTAAAGGTTTATGTATCAACGTATAAAAGTGATGCAGATCTTGTTGTCTACAAATGCGACTATAAAAGCGATGCAAATGGTAATGAAGGCCTTTGGTATTTCTGTGATTACAAAAGTGATGCAGACAAGAAAATATATTTCTGTGACTACAAAAGTGATGCAGACATAGTAATATATTTTTCTGACTATAAAAGCGATGCAGAGTGGCGGAATTCGTCAAAACAACATTTAATGTATTAACTAAAAATCTAAAAAATTATGAAAAATTCAATTAAAATTTTAATTGCCAGCTCTTTGTTATTATTTGTATTTGCTGGTGCTAATGCTCAAAAAGTTTACTCATGTGATTCAAAATATGATGCTGATGTAAAAATCTATGCTGCAGACAGTAAATATGACGCTGATTTGGTTGTATACAAATGTTCATCAAAATATGATGCTGATGGTAACGAAGGTCTTTGGTATTTTGTAGATTCAAAATACGATGCTGATAAACAAGTATATTTCTGTGATTCAAAATATGATGCAGACGTAATCATTTACTTTGCTGACAGTAAATATGATGCAGAGTGGCGTAGTAGTGATAAAAAACATTTGTTCTATTAAGCCAATATGGCAATTAAAAGAAAAAAAATCTTTAAAATTATTTTAATTAGTATTGCTGGTTTATCAGCAATACTAATTTTAATTAATATTACATTAAATATTTACTTTAAAAACATCCTCGAAGATACTTTTAATCAAGAACTTAACGCAAATGTAAAAATTCAAAAAGTTAGAATTAACTTTTTTTCATCCAAAGTTAAAATTATTGGTTTTACAATTACCGGTAAAAATGAATTCAATTCCGATACACTAATTAATATAGATAAAGCTGTTATTGCACTTAATGATTATGATGCTAAAAAAAATCTTATCGTACTTGAGAACTTTTCTATTTACAATCCAGAAATAAACGTTATTACATCAAAATATGGAATAACTAATTGGGAATCGGCAATTAGTAGTTTTTCTCAAAAAGATTCGTTAAATAATGATGAAATGCAAGTAAAACTATTTGTAAAAAATATTAATATCATTAATGGTAGTATAAAACAAATTGATAAGATTAATAATAAACAGCAATCTGTCAATAATATCAATATCAATATTGAATCCAATAAAACAGACTCTACAATAAATACAAATTTCGAATTAGATGTTTTTGTAAATACCTCCTATCTTAAAAATAATATAAACTCAAGTGGAAATTTATTAATTAAAAATGACGTTTATAACTTAAATTCTTTTAATAAAATTGGAGAAACACAATTCAATCTTAATGGGTCTTATTCAAATGACACAATAAGCAATGGTGATTTTTTTGCTAAATTGTATATTGACTTCTCAAATCCTAATAATTATTCTAATTCAGGAAAATTAAAAATTGATATTTCAGGAAAATCTTTAATTTCAAATATAAAACCAACACATATAGGAGCTATGCTATCTGCAGATAGTATTAGTATTTCAAATTTCAATAAAGATAAGTATTTCTTTGACGGTAATTTATCGCTAGGATATAAAGAAGATACAACTAACACAATTTTCATCAATTCTGACTATATTAATATAATATCAAACAATGATACTATAGCAGGGGCATTTAATATATCGGCAAATAATGATAGCTTATTTATTGAATCGAATTTTACAAACTCAGACACACTACATTTTTGTAATAAAGAAGACATATTTACCTTAAATATTAAAAGTGATCTAAATTGTCTTACCGATAAAAATATAAGTGGTGAATTTAGAACCTATTTTGAAACATATTCGCTAATACATCCAAATGATAAGAATTTAACAATAAACCTAATATTGCATGAGTTTAATTCTGAGTTTGCTGTTGAATACGATTACGATATTTTTAATGGTAAGACATCAATAAAAGTTCCTAATCTACAATCTTATTACATAGATTCTATTATAGATATTTTGATTACTACAGATATTAAATATCTGGATTTGAGCAAACTAAAAACCAATTCGCCAAAACTAAAAAGCAATCTAAATCCTCAACAAACTACTTTTAAATTACCAAAACATTTCAATTATCAAATTACTACAAACATTGACAAGATTATTACTCCAACAACAAGCATTTCAAATATTCATAGCATTTTAAATATTACATCAGACAAAATAGAACTGGAAAAATTTCATCTGGATATTGGAAATGGATATATTGATGCAAATTTTTGTCTAAACTATAACGATACTAATACAAGTTTTTATAATGATATTATAATACAAAACCTTGACTTTTCACTTTTAAGCAGTAGTCCAGGATTACTAGCCGGAAATATCAATCTTGAGAGTCATAATAATTTACCCTATTTATATGACACAACTCATATAATTAATAATAAAGGTACTAACTTATTAATATTAAAAGATTTTAGATTAAAAACTGATATTTTTGAAGAATATGCTATCGATATAAATTCAATAGAAATCGACTCTGCTAAAATAGAAATAAATTTAAATGAGGATAGTTTAACAATAAGTCCTACGAGTTTTAATATTAATGATGCACTTGTAAATATTTATGGAGGTATGCATATTTACAATAACATAATGCAAACAAATGTACTTATTGACATACCTAATAATTATTTTAGCACAAAAACTAAAATGCTTTTATCATTAATTGCAAAAAACAAACTCTTAAAAAAGCAGAAA
>CAYUWD010000166.1:0-6484 GCA_964448235.1 uncultured Bacteroidales bacterium
GACTGCAAAAATAGATACATTTTTATTCCTACCAAAACTTTTTTCACTTTTTTTTTCACTTTTTTTTCGAATCAAGACAAATGCACTGATAATCTGAATATTACATGTAATAATATTTTTTTATTAACAATATATTTTACCAAAATAAAGTAAACTATCAAAAAAAAGTATATATTCGCATCAAATAATTGTGAAACGTGAAAGAAAACATTGTAATAATACCTACCTATAATGAAAAAGAAAACATAGAATCAATAATTAGATATGTTTTCAACTTAAGGTCTGAATTTCACATATTAATAGTTGATGACGGTTCTCCTGACGGAACAGCTGACATAGTAAAAACATTAATGATTGAGTTTCCAAATATTCTACACATACTTGAAAGAAGTGGCAAACTCGGGTTGGGCACTGCATATATTGCAGGATTTAAGTGGTGCCTTAAAAATGGGTACACCTATGTATTTGAAATGGACGCCGATTTTTCTCATAAACCAGACGATCTTATCAGATTACATGAAGCTTGTAAAAATGGTGCAGACATGTCGGTAGGATCTCGATATAAAACAGGCGTAAATGTTGTAAACTGGCCAATGAGCAGAATCTTTATATCATTTGGGGCATCTAAATATGTAAGAATTGTTACTGGCATGAGACTTACTGATCCCACAGCCGGTTTTGTTTGTTACCACAGACGAGTTTTAGAGGAAATCAATCTTGACAATATAAAAATGATTGGTTATGCTTTTCAAATTGAAATGAAATTTAAAGCATGGTTATTAAAATTTAAAATAAAAGAAGTGTCGATTGTTTTCACAGACAGACAAAAAGGCAGTTCAAAAATGAGTGGCGGTATAGTAAGCGAAGCTATTTTTGGTGTTATCAAAATGAAGTTTAAAAGCTTAATAAATAAAAAGAAATATATAAGCTAGATTTTAACATAATATTAAAATAATTCTTAAATATTTAGTATATATTTGCTACGAGAAAAACAAAACAAATTAAATTAAAATCAAAAATTATAAAAAGATTAACTTTCTTATTTATGGCTATTGCCATAACTTCATTTGTTTTAGCACAAAACAAACATTTTACAAAATTGCCTGCAAGCTTATGCACACAAAATTCAACCAAAAGCGAATGGGTTGGAAATACTGGTTTAGCAGGAGCATCATCGGTTGATGCAGGTTACGATTATGCTATTCGTTTTACTGGTGGAGAATTAACACAAGGAAATACCATTACAAAAGTTCAATTTTACTCTGACCCACAAGATGTTTATAGTCAAGGATTTACTAATGGTTCATATCAAATTAGAATTTTTGAAGGTGGGACATTTAATGAAGTAGCAGGATTTGATTTATACACTGTTTGTGGAACTCAGGTATATTTTCAAGATTACACTGCAACTTTGTCAGGAGCTCAAGAAGTTGAACTAACAACTCCTTATACAATTGGCACAGAAGAATTTTGGGTAGTTATCCATTGTAATGGAGAAAGCCTCTTAGCTCTAGGAGCTGAAGATAATTCTACTCTAAATCAATACGTTAGTTCAATGGAGTATAGTGGAACAGACTATTGGACAAATAATTCATTCTGCACAAATCCTCCGGATTGTACAGAATCAACTGTCAACCCTTTTGGTTTAGCTGTTTATGTTGATGATGGAGGTGCATACGTTGAAAACTCAGATCTAATGACATTTTTTATTGATAACGAAGAAGACCAAAACCCTATAACAGAATTAGCACTTGGAGCTACTGATGACCTTGATGTAATTCCTGTTATTTATAACCTTGGCCCAGATAATGCTGACCAAATCATCAATATAGAATTTACTGTTGACGGCACGAGTGTTGGTGATGAAGATTTTGACCCTACTACACAAACAGCCACTGGCTATATTGCTTCTCCAGGTGGAATTACTTATCCTGCAACACTATTAACTTCTGGTCAAATGGACACTCAAGGATTAACAATATTTGATGTTTGTATTAATATTACATATGCCGGAGTAGATAATGTTTCAAGCAATGATGAAGCATGTATTACAGTTACAAGAGCAACATCAAGTATAAACTCAGAAAATGCTATTAACATCGAGGTATATCCAAACCCAGCAATTAACTCCATAAATGTTTTAAATGCTGAAAACGAAACAATAGAAATTGTTAATATGATTGGAGAAATTGTTATATCTGTTGAAAGCACTTCTGCAAATCAAACAATTGACGTAGAAAATCTATCAAAAGGAACATATTTTGTTAAAATTAATTCAAAAATGTTTAAAATTAATATTATTGAATAATTCAAGTTTATTAAACCTATAAATATATTTATTATATAGTACTTATATAGGTTTTCAACCATAAAAAGAAGGCTGTTTTAAAATAATTAACAGCCTTCTTTTTTCAAATTTATATAATACATATTCAAATTTTTAACTATTTATACATATAATTATTAATTTTCGTATTCTTATTATTTATTTTTAATATCTTTGTTCTTTAAATAAATTATTTAATGTTAAATTTAAATCAAAAATTATGAAAAAAATTTTATTACTTACAGCAACAATGATTTTTGTGGCAAGTGGTATTTTTGCTCAAAACGTTTGGCAAAAAGATGCAAAACGGAAATTTGTTGGTAAAACAACTCAAAAAACAAGTGCAGTAATAACTAAAGCTACTTTCTTATCAGAAGATTTTGAAGGAGGAGTTCTTCCTACCGACTGGGAACAAGTTGATGGAGATTGTGGTTGGTTATTTGGAGCTGACGGATCAAGTACCTATTTTACAATTCCTGCACACACAAACTACGCCTATGTTAATGATGATGATTGTAACGGTGATATGTCTGATGTTTGGCTTATTACTCCTTCTATTGACTTTACAGGAGCTTCTGGACTTGTATTAGATTTCGCAACTTTTTCAGAAAATGATATTTTTACCATAAAAACATCTATTGATGGTGGAACATCATGGACTGATCTTGAAACAATTGGTGATTATGCTGAATGGACAACTGTCAGTGTTGATTTATCTAGTGTTGATGGACAATCAGATGTGAAAATTGCTTTCCATTATAATGATGATGGCTCATGGGCATACGGTTGGGCAATTGATGATGTAACAATTTATGAATTACCAACTAATGATTTAAGCGTTTCTACAGCAACTCCTGAATTTATTTTATCAGGAAACTCACACACACCAACAGTTACTATAGCAAACAATGGTAGTGCTGCACAAAATGATTTCCAAATTGATGTTGTTATAAATGATGGAACTTCTGATGTTTATACTTCAACAAAAACTGTTACCGGAGCAGCATTAGCTTCTTTGACTTCTGACGTTTACACAATGGATGATGAATGGACAACTCCTGCAGATGGTAATTATACTGTTACCGCAACTGTTACACTTACAGGTGATGAAAACGCATCAAACGATGAAATAGTTCTTAATTGTGTTATTATGGAATTAATTGCATATGCAGGCAATAGTACTACATTAAACTATTATGGTCTTGATTATACAGACGGAACAACTTACACATTAAACTCATTATCTACAGACCCTGCTTTCCCAATGGCTGAAGAATTTGATGGAACCAATATCTACAGAGTTCATGATGATATGACTTATGGAACAGTTAGTTTAGATGGAACCTATACTAATGTAGGAACATTCTCAGGTGTAACCGGAACTCCAACAGGTTTAGCTTATGATTTTACAAACGGAATAATGTATGCATGTTTACTAGATGGATCAAACTTACCACAATTATGTACTGCTGATTTAGCAACAGGTGTTTTAACTCTTGTTGGATCAGGTACAGAAGGTATGATTATAGGTATGGACTTTGCAAATGATGGAATGATTTATGGCCCAGACCTTACAAACGACAACCTATATCAAATTGACCCTGCAACAGGAACTGTTACTTCAATCGGTGCTTTAGGTGTTGATATTAACTTCGGACAAGATGTTTCTTTTGATGTTGAAGAAGAAAGACTTTACACTATTACTTGTGGTGCAGTATATGAATTAGGATATTATGATATTGCAACAGGAGCTTTTAATACTATTGCTGATATGGACGGTGATCAATATGCAACTTTAGTTATTACAAAAACTCCTGGACTATTCCCATTAAGTGTTAATCCTGTTAACATGGCTACAGATGTAGCAATTGACGCTATTGTTTCTGCAACATTTAGTGCAAACATATTTGAAACAGATTTTAGTGGAATTACAATTACACCTGACCCAGGTAACGTTATTGCAAGTATTGTTGATGATGTATTAACTATTTCACATGACGATTTTGCATATAATACTGAATATACAGTTACAATTCCAACAGGAAGTATTAATGATGGTTCTGATGACTTAGCATTTGATGTTGAATGGAGTTTCACAACAGCTTTAGACCCAACATTATGTAATGATCCTTCTGATATTACAATTTCAGACATTACAGCATTTACTGCTACTGTAAACTGGACAGAGAATGGTCCTGCAACAGCTTGGAATGTTGCATACGGATCTGTTGGTTTTGATCCTGACACTGAAGGAACAACTGTTACAGCAGACGCCACAACAAAAATATTAACTGACCTTACTGATGATTCAGTCTACGAAGTTTATGTACAAGCATTCTGTGATCCTAATGTTAGTGGTTGGGCTGGTCCTATTGAATTTTCAACATTATTTAATTGTATTGCAATCAACACTTTACCTTACACAACAACTTTTGATGTTGAAGAACCATGTTGGATTATAAATCAAACAAATGTTAATGAAACATGGAATTGGGATACAGATGAATATGTTTGTTTATATGATGATGCTTTAGGTGCACAAGATGAATGGTTAATTTCACCAGAATTTGATTTAAGTGGTGTCACAGATAATCTATCCGTTACTTTCAATTGGTTAGCAAGTTATGCTTATTCTGTAGACCCTGATGACAATTATGATATGTTATTAAAAGGTTCTATTAATGGAACTGACTGGACTACTTTATGGGACGAAACTGAAGAAGGTGTCTTTGTAGATTGGACTGAATATACTACTATTGCAGATGCAAGTGCATATGCCGGAGAAGCTTCTGTATGGTTTGCATTTAATTATGTAGGAACAGATGGAGCACAATGGTCTGTATTAGATTTTTCTTTAGATGTTGTTTCAGATATTGAATCAAATATTTCATCTAACATCTCTGTTTACCCTAACCCAGCTAACAACGTAATCAATGTTGTTAACGCTGAGAACGCTAATATCGTTGTTCTAAATATGGTTGGTGAAGTTGTTGCAACTATCGACAATGCTTCTTCAACTCAAACAATTGATATCAGTAACTTCGCTAATGGAACTTACTTTGTAAGAGTTAATGATGAAGTAATCAAAGTTAACATTATTAAGTAATCCCTTATAAAAACTAATATTAAATGCTCGCTACAGCGGGCATTTTTTTTGCCCAAATTATCCAATATAGTAGCATTTATTCAAAATATTTCGTAAATTTGACTAAGCTATTTTATAACCATAAAAACACACTAAAATGAAATCAAAATTACTTTTACTTACTGTATTATGTAGCAGCTTATTATTTGCTCAAAACAATCAAAAAAGCTTTTGGGTAGGAGGAGGTTTTAATACCTATTATACCGGGGCTGTTGCCGGGGATGAATTTTCAATTGCTGGGTCTGAATTTGAACAAGTAGAAATCGGAGATCAAATTACAAAAGTAAAGTTTTATCACTATTTAGGGACAATGTCAATGACCTCTGGTGATGTTACCTTTAACAACACACAGTATACTATAAAGATTTATGAGAATCCGGTATTAGAAGGAGCTTATTCAGATTATGGATATTATAACACAAGTATTGGAACTCCAGTTTATACTGAAACAATTACTCTAGGAGCTGGCGAAAGTGACACTTTTTACGAAATGACCCTTACGACACCATATACTGTAAATGAAAATGAATTTTGGGTAACTGTTTGCTTCGACAATGGTAAAGGAGCAATGAGACTGGGAGAAGCCGATGCAAACTCAGATGGGAAGTATTACATGTACTGGGATGGATCATCATTTGGAGTAGGGACTGTTTTAGGTAAGCCAAATTTTGGCTCATTTTCTGAACCTGAATATCACCCTCTAGGTATTTCTCTTTACGTTGATGATGGTGAGCCTTATGTTGAACAATCTGATTTAACAATAAAATATCTTGATGCTTATCCAAGTGCTACACAGTACATTACTGAGATTAGTATTGATGCTACTGAAGACTTAATAATTTATCCTGTTATTATCAATAATGGTATTGATGCTACAAGCAATACTGCAACAGTCAGCGCAACAATTGGCGCTAATGTTTTATTAGAAGAAACAACTGTAGATCTTTCCGGTGCATACTCTTTGAATAATGGTCTTTTTACAACTATTGTTCCGGGATGTTCAATTACAATTA
>CAYUWD010000167.1:0-6372 GCA_964448235.1 uncultured Bacteroidales bacterium
ATTTCAAGACTTATTAAGTCAAATTGAGATATCTTACTCAACAGTATTTTGTTTTGTAATCTTAATGCCTAAATATACCTATCGAGGGTTTTTAGACTTATGTTTTTTACCCTTGCCATTTTTTTGACCATTATGTTGATGTCGTTTCTTGTTAAACTCATCAAATTTTACTCTTTGTTCATCAGTAAGCAAAGACTTTACTTGATTATCAAATTCAGTTCTCTTTGATTCCATTTCTTCTCTAGGAGGCTTTGGTTCTGCTGACATTGTTTCTTCAACTTCTGCAAAATGGGCAATATACATATTTAAAATACCGGCTTGCTGTTCCTCTGACAATGACAACTCAACAGCAAGTTCTGTAACCATCTGCTCTATCTGCTCCACATTTGGAATTGGCGGAGGTCCTTGTCTTCCGTCTTGATTTTTACTCATGTTTGGTATTTGAGCAAAGACTGTGCTTGTTATTAATAATGCAATAAATAAGGTGCTGAGTTTTATTAATTTTTTCATAATTTTCCTCTTAAATGATTAAGTATGCAAGATACAACAGAGTCACTCACTTTAAAAATACAATCGTCATTTACTGAAAATTTATCGACTAAAAAGGTCTTTTCAAGGTCAATAAGATTTCTAAAACATATCAAATTCTGTGATTATGAGCAACTATTTAGCTAAAACTTAAATTCTAAACTCTAAAATTCCAAGATTTGGCATCAGTCACCCATCATCCGGCACCGGTCACCGGTCTGCACCTAACATCCAACTCCCAACATCCGTCAACTACACATATCCAAAGTCTCTCAAGTTATAATCATTATCTCTCCAGTCCTTTTTAACTTTCACAAAAAACTCAACAAATATTTTCTTTCCAAAGAATGCCTCCATATCCTCTCTTGAATGAGTAGCAACACGCTTTAACATAGCCCCCTGATGTCCAATAACAATTCCTTTTTGAGTAGGACGTTCAACAACAATTACTACCTTAATCCTTATGATTTTGGGTTCTTCTTTAAACTCTTCTACAACAACTTCACATGCGTAAGGAATTTCCTTCTTATAGTTCTTAAGAATTTTTTCTCTAACTATTTCCGATACGATAAATCTCTCCGTTTTATCTGTTAATTGATCTTTTGGAAACCATGCTGGCCCTTCTGGTAAAAGAGCATATATTCTATCAAACACTGTTGCTAAGTTAAGCTTTTTTAAGGCTGATATTACATGAACCTCAGCATTTGGAAGATTTTTTTCCCAATAATCATAAATTTCTTTAATTGTATTTGGATCAGCTAAATCTATTTTATTTATTAAACACAAAACAGGAACTTTTACGTTCTGCAACTTCTCAACATACTCGTAATTCTTATCTTTTTGTTCTACAACATCAGTAACATATAAAAAAACATCGGCATCCTCAAAAGAAGACACAACACCATTCATCATACGCTCCTGCAGTTTGTAATGTGGCTTAATAATACCAGGTGTATCGCTATATACAATTTGAAAATCCTCACCACTGACAATACCCATAATTCTATGACGAGTTGTTTGCGATTTATTAGTAATAATAGATAAACGCTCTCCAACCAGCTCGTTCATTAAAGTAGATTTACCAACATTTGGATTTCCAATAATATTTACAAAACCTGATTTATGCATATCGTTTTTTTTTGCAAAGATAATAAAAGACGGGTGACCGTTGACCGATGACCGATGTATTTGTGCACAGATTAACTTTAGTCAGTCTAAGTACCTATCAATGGTCATTTGTCTTTTATGCAAAATTCGTTATTTATCCATGCTTTCTGAATACTATATTTGCAATTTACATGGTTATTTTGTATTTTTGTTAAAATTATATTATCATGATCAAAAGATTTAAATACCAAAATTTACTTGATTCACTAAATTCAATGCCGGTAGTAGCATTGATTGGTCCCAGACAGGTTGGTAAAACCACTCTTGCTCTTGAAGTCGCTAAAAACTTTAAAAAAACAACAATTTATATAGATCTTGAATTAGATTCTGATTTTAATAAACTATCAGATGCTGAAGCTTATTTAAAACGTTTTTCTAATCAGTTACTTATAATTGACGAAGTACAACGAAAACCAGATTTATTTAGAATTATTCGTAGTATTGTGGACAAAAGGAAACGCGAAGGCGAAAAATATGGACAGTTTTTAGTTTTAGGCTCAGCTTCAAGTGATTTAATTCAAAATTCATCTGAATCATTAGCTGGCAGAATCAGATATATAGAACTTTCAACATTCTCTGCTACTGAAGTCTACAGCAGCACAACAAATGTAGATTGTATAGAAAAACTATGGCTAAGAGGTGGTTTTCCCGACTCTTTTCTTGCAAGTAATGAAGAAAGCAGCATGAATTGGAGACGTGACTTTTTTACTACTTATGTTGAACGTGACATTCCACAAATGGGTCCTAAAGTATCTGCCGCCTTTTTGAAAAGATTTTGGAAAATGTTGGCGCATTATCATGCGAATCAAATTAATTTAAGTGAATTTGGACGTAGTTTAGAACTTAGCCATACAAGCATCAGAAATTATTTAGATTTACTTACTGATTTTTACATGGTAAGACAATTACCAACTTGGACGGGTAATATCAAAAAAAGACTCGTCAAATCCCCTAAAATTTATCTCCGTGATTCAGGAATTTTACACAATCTATTAAACATACAAAATATTGACATGTTGTTTTCACATCCGAAGATAGGTGCAAGCTGGGAAGGATTTGTTGTTGAAAACATACTAAATAAGATTGATGATAATTGGGAATATTCATATTTTAGAACGTCTAATCAGGCAAAAATAGATTTGATACTTCAACCTCCAAATAATGAAGTTTGGGCAATTGAAATAAAAAAATCTTCAGCTCCCAAATTAAGCCGTGGATTCCATGAAGCCTGTAAAGATATTGATGCTACGCACAAATGGGTAATAAATGCAAGTAACGACAGATATCCTATAAAACATGAAACCGAAGTAATAGGATTATTTGAATTTTTAGAAATAATAGGAACATGAATATAGAAGAAATAAGAGAATACTGTCTTTCAAAAAAAGCTGTAACTGAAAGTTTCCCTTTTGATGAAGAAACTTTGGTATTTAAGGTTGCAAATAAGATGTTTGCTCTTTCAGCTCTTGAAAAAGGAAATAATATTGTGCTTAAGTGTGAGCCGGAAAGAGCTCTGCAACTTCGGGAAGAATATCACGAAATAGAAGCCGCATGGCATATGAATAAGACACATTGGAACCAGATAGATTTGAACGGAAGCATTCCTGATAGTCTTATAATAGAATTAATTGATCATTCTTATGAGTTAATTGTTGGTAAATTATCAAAAAAGATTCGAACAGAAAAAGGATTATAATATACAAATGAATAAGTTAGCTTAGCAATCCATTTATTTCATCCTGCAATTTCTGCATTCTTTTATCAATGACTTTTTGAATCATTAGCTTTTTACCTTTGCTAACGCCGTCAAGCTTTAGTTTGATATTTACGGTTTTTTCGGTATGTTTTATGTTAAATTGTGCTAAAGGTTTATTCTCATTTTGCTTGCGTTCTAATTTTCTGTTACGAATTAAGGTAATTACTTGCCCCCGGCTTAATTTATTATCTTTTATATAATTATACAATGATAATTGCTCATCACTATTTCCTTTTTCATCAACAGGAGCTTCGAGTCTTATCATCCGCAAAATTCTAACATCTTTAATACTGCGATTTTTAAGAAGATCGTTGACTACACGTTTATCCATACGCAACATGTTTAGTAAGTCGCCAACATAAGTTTCGTCAATGCCAAGAGAATTTGCAAGTGTTCGTCTATCAAGAAATAATTTATTGTCAAGAGACCGTTGATATGCCAATGCAAGTTCAATATTATTCAAATCCTGACGTTGCAAGTTTCCAATTATATTAAATATTTGAGCTTGTTTATCGCTATATTCTCTTACAATTGCTTTAATTTGTCCATGACCTAGCAATCTGGTTGCAATAACACGACGATGTCCGTCAATAATTTCATATTTCCCACTTTTCTTTAGCCTTACAACAATAGGATTTAATAATCCGTTTTCACTAATACTTTTCGATAAATCAACAATTTTTTCTTGTTCTTCTTTAGTAAGATTATCGTTTATCCCAAATAAACGCCCTTGAAAAGGACTATCTGCAAGGTCTTTAATTTGTATCCGCAATATTTCTGCTTTAGTTGTCATTTGCTTATTTTTAAAT
Organism: uncultured Bacteroidales bacterium; assembly: GCA_964448235.1. Lineage (GTDB taxonomy): Bacteria > Bacteroidota > Bacteroidia > Bacteroidales > ML635J-15 > Bact-19. The sequence goes on from CAYUWD010000167.1 coordinate 4,261, forward strand.
ATTAAAACAAATATAATTTTTATTAATAATAATTGAAATATTTTTCAAGAATTGTAGATTTAAAAATGAATAAGGTAAATTATACCAACTATTTCTCGCTCGGATTTGTAATCCGAGTGTTGCTTTATTCACTCGGATTACAAATCCGAGTGAGTGGGGCTGCAATACCACACTACACAGTCGTGCGGCAGCAGTGAGATAAAATTGAGAATTCGAGCAAACAATATGAATCAAAGCATGAATTCTAAATTCGCGACAAAGAGAGTAGTGAAACGCCAGCTGGCGGATCGTCTCGAAATCCTTTTTAAATCCCCGATAATATTGATTTTTAAAAACACATCGGTCAAAAATCAACCCTCAGTAACCCCTATCGCATACAAAGGCACATTAGTCATCCAAGTTTCTTGTTTGTATTTTGACAAGGATGTTCGGATAGCATTCTTAGGTTGATATTTTTCACAAAAGAGCTTAAAGCTTTTTGATTTTAAGTTTGTTTCTGCTTTCACTTCAATTGGTATGACTTCTGAGTTTTTCTGCAATAAAAAATCAATTTCAGACGTGCTTCTATCATTTGTCCAATATCCTATTTCTGAATTTTCAATATTTTGCAATTGCATACACACAAACTGTTCGGTAAGTGCACCTTTAAACTGTAAAAACAAATCCGTTCCAAGTATAATGGCTTTTGGATCAAGCTTTACCATGGCAGATAATAAGCCCACATCGTGCAAATATAATTTAAACGCACTTGCATCACGAAAAGCCTTTATAGGCAATTCAGGTTTTGATATTCTATTTACTTTAAGCAACAGGCCAGCGTCAACAAGCCATTGAATAGCAAGCTCAAAATCTTTTGCTCTTGCCCCTTTCCGAATTGCACCATAAATAAATTTCTTATTCTCTTTTGCCAATTGCATTGCAATACTTTGCCAAACCAAACGAATTCTCGGTACGATTTCGACAGGAGCATGTTTAGAAAAATCAGCTTCATAAGCATTTAAAATTCGTTGGCGAATTAAGCTCGCATTTTCCAAGTCCTTAGTATCAATATAATTTTGAACAACTTCTGGCATACCACCAAGATAATAATAGGTTCTTAAATATGTGATAAGCCTATCATGGAAAACATCGATGATTGACCATGATTGATTGCGAATTGCATCTGCCAATTTATCGTTGCCTAATGCAGACAAAAACTCAAGAAAGGACATTGGGTTCAAATCCAAAAAATCAACCTTTCCAACCGGAAAAGATGATTTATATGGCATAGCCAAGCCTAATAAAGAGCCGGCTGCCACAATATGAAGTTCAGGTGCATCCTCACAAAAATATTTTAGTGCACTTAAACCCGAAGGAGCCTCCTGAATTTCATCGAAAATGATTAATGTATTCGAAGGAGTGATTTTTACTCCGAAATAAATTTCCAAAACAGAGATAATGCGCTCAACATTCAAATCGGATTTAAACAAATCTTTTAATGAAGGTGTTGCCTCAAAATTCACATACACAAGTTTTTCATATTCAAGCTCTCCAAATTTCTTTAACAACCAAGTCTTTCCAACTTGCCTTGCTCCTCTCATTATTAATGGCTTACGAGTGGTACTGTTTTTCCATTGTATCAATTTTTTAAAGGCTTCTCTTTTCATAAACACAAGCTTTAGATACAAAATTACACTTTTTTCACGTAATAAATGCTAATAAATACATTTATTTCAGGAATTAAGTGTAATATAACAACACTTTTATCAGGATATGATTGCGAAACAAAGTCATTTTTTCAAGAAACAGGTAAATTGCTGCCTTCGAGATGCTGTGGCTTCGCCTTGCTCCGCTTCGAGTTCCTCAGCACGGCGCCCAGCCGCCTCGCTTCTCAGTCACCTTGTTTTTTCTATGTCATCTGCTTATTTTTAAAATATTTTAACAATTATAATTCTTTTAATAATAATTGAAATATTTTTCAAGAATCGTAGATTTAAAAATGAATAAGGTAAATTATACCAACTATTTCGAAAAAAAATACATATTAACAACTAAAAACATGGTTCTATCACGAACGTCTTTAGACCTCACGAAGTAATTTAGTGGAAAGAATTGTTGCATTATCAAAAATCA
>CAYUWD010000168.1:0-6321 GCA_964448235.1 uncultured Bacteroidales bacterium
AAATATTGCTTCGGTTTGAATCAACAAAGCTCCTAGTACAGCTTTTTCCAAATCAGGTTCTTGTGGAGGGACTTTCCCAAAAACCGCATTTAAACTATCTAATGTATCTGTCCTTTTCTTCGTTGTTTTTCTAGTATTTTCTGCCATTTCTCTTTTTTATTATTCGTTATCAAAATTACTATTTCATAATAGATTTTCAATATATTTTTACATTTTTAATACTTCTTTTTTATTCACATAGGTTATTAAAAATCGGTTAGTATCTTTTATTTAAATTAAATATTTGATAATCAAAAGAATAATTATAAAATCTAACCTTTAAAAATATTTTTATCAACTTATTTATATGTTTTTAATTTTCATCGCTTAACTTTACACAAAATATGTTTCTATGATATCTGTTGAGAATATATACAAATCGTTTGATAAACTTAAAGTTTTAAAAGGCATAAATTTGAATGTAAAGAAATCAGAAATAGTATCTATCCTCGGAGCTTCGGGTGCAGGAAAAACGACTTTACTACAAATTATCGGAACACTTTTAAAACCAGATAAAGGTAAAGTTCTTATTGAAAATGTTAATACCATCGAACTCCCCGAAAAAAATCTGGCAAAATTTAGAAATGAGCATATTGGTTTTGTCTTTCAATTTCATCATCTACTACCTGAGTTTACAGCACTAGAAAATGTTTGTATTCCGGGATTAATAGCAAAAAAGAACAAAACGGATGTTCAGAAAAGAGCATTTGAATTACTCGAAGCTCTAAATATAATCGACAGAAAAGACCATAAACCAAATGAGTTATCAGGTGGCGAAAAGCAACGTATTGCAATAGCACGAGCTTTAATCAATAATCCTTCAATAATTCTGGCTGATGAACCATCAGGAAATCTGGATTCTAAAAATGCTAAAGACCTTTACAAGATAATTTTTGATTTGCGTAAAGATTTTGAACAGACCTTTATAATTGTAACACACAATGAAGAACATGCAAAGCTAACTGATAGATTATTTACTATAAAAGATGGCGTAATAAAACCATAGCTGATAAAAGAACGAATACTTTCCTTTTTTTTTGTAAATTGCACAATATATAAAAACTTCACTTATGCAAAAAAGAGTATTCGCAATTGTAATATTATTTTCAATTATTTGTTTAGCAAATAATGTTTTTAGTTCCCCCATTTCTTTAAAAGACGCACAAAAAACAGCTATACAATTTTATTCTATTCAGAAATCAAACGTTTCCGAAGTATCAATTACAGATACTAAAATGTATATTTCTTCAGCATCAAACATGGTTTCTATCTTTTCATTTAATACAGGTGGTTTCGTAGCAATCTCTATGGATGACAGTTTCAAACCTATTCTGGCGTATTCACTTACAGGAAATCATGATTTGCAGAACTTATCACATGAAATAAATCAGTGGTTTACAAATATTGCTGATGGAATGAAATTAGTAATATCTTCGGAGAATTATTCAAACATTCAACACTCTGAATGGGAAAGCATAAACTCAGGAAACATGCCAGTTTCTTCATCTAAAGCGGGCATCCTTACGACACAAGATTGGGGACAAGGATGTTTTTATAATCAATATTGCCCTGAAGATGATTTAGGACCTTGTAATCATTGTGTTACTGGATGTACAGCAACTGCTATGGCAATAATAATGAAATTCTGGGAATATCCTCAATATGGAATTGGTTCGCATTCTTATGAATCTTCTTATGGAACATTATCGGCAAACTTTGGAGAAACAGAATACAATTGGGCAAATATGCCCAATGTTGTAACAGAAGAAAATACAGATGTAGCCACATTAATGTATCATTGTGGGGTTTCAGTAAACATGGCTTATACAGGAACGACATCAGGCGCTGCATTAAGCCCGAGTGCATTTTTCAACTATTTTGGTTATTCTCAAAATGCTGTTTTAGACCATCAAGATAATTACACATGGACAGAATGGATTGCATTGCTTGAAAATGAAATTGACAACGGACGTCCTGTTCTCTATGCAGGTTGGGAAGAAATGTTACTAATGGGACATGCATTTGTATGTGACGGATACGATGCTTTGGACTATTTACATTTTAACTGGGGCAATGACGGTTCTGGGAATGGTTATTTCTTAGTGCCAGATGAAGTAGCTTTTCCTGCAAACAATGTAATTGTAAGAAATCTATTTCCAGCATCGGATTGCGATGTAAAAGCTTCTGAAGTAACAGCACCATTTGATCACACTTTCACAGGACCTGCAAGTATTAAAGTAATTGTTGAAAATTATAGCAACGCCCCAATTACAGACATTCCTATTGCCTATTCAATAAATAATGGAACTCCTGTTGTCGAAACAATAACAGAAACTATAGATGTTCTTGGTAGTATTGAATTTGAATTTGCGACTCAATACGATTTTTCGCAAAATCCTGGAATGCTACATAATATAAAAGTGTATACGGATTTAAGTTGTGATACTTTTAGAGAAAACGACACAGTTGTCAGTGAAATATTAAATGTGTCGTGTGCACCTATTCCATACAGCACAAGTTTTGACACAGATGAAAGTCGCGATGGATGGTTATTTGAAGACACTAACAATGATGGAAGCACCTGGCATTTTTCATCAGGAGGAGAGGTCTGTGTATATTATCAGGGTGGCTCTATCACTGCAAACGATTGGCTATTTTCTAGATGTCTGGAACTTGAAGCAAATAAATTATATAAATTAAGTTTCAATTATAAGTCAACAGGAATATACTGGCCACAGAATATAGGAATATCAATTGGTTCAGGTCCAGAAAGCGGCTTAATGCTTACTTCTCTTGATGAAATTACAGATTTTATTAATGATGAATACGAAGAAAAAGAAATTCTCTTTACAGTTCCATCTACCGACTCATATTATTTAGGATTTAATTGTTTCAGTGAACCTGACATGTTGAATACTTTAATAAATTATGTAAGTATTTCTGAACTCAGTGAAACGGACATCGAACTAAATACAATAATATCGCCTGAGTCATCTTGCGAATTAGGTTCAGAAACCGTAGTTGTTGATGTTAGAAACTTATGTTCACAAACTTTAAGTGACATTCCAATATCTTATATTTTAGATGAATCAATAATAGTAAATGAAACTATTACTGATAATATTTTACCCGGAGAGTATAAAACTTATGAATTTGAAACAGCTGCAGATTTGAGTAGTTCTGGAGATCATACTTTAAAGGTATATTGCTCTTTAATTGGAGATGTCGATCATGAAAATGATACTATTATTACTACAATCGCTAACAATGATGCATCACTAGCTCCATATATATGTGAATTTGAAAATCCGGAAGAATATGAAACATACATTATTGAGGATATCAATTCAGACAGTCATACCTGGGAATATAATTCTACTGGAGGATACAACAGTGATGGATGTGTAAAGTATGAATATAATGATTTTGAAGCTGCAGACGACTGGCTAATTACAAAGTGCATATACCTTGAGAGCAATTATATTTATAAACTCGATTTCTGGAATAAAATTGAAGATGCTAGCTGGCCTGAAAAATTAGAAGTAAGAATTAGCAACTCTCAAACAGTTGAAGGTATGGAAACATTACTTCTAGATTTACCTAACATTACTAATACAAGTTATCAAAACGAAGAGATTACCTTTCCAATTAACACAAATGGGTATTATTATTTTGGTTTTCGATGTTATAGCGATGCACAAATGTTTAACCTATACATTGACGACATTAGTGTTACAGTCGATGCCATAAATAACTCCACAGATACATTTACCGACAACTTCTACATATTCCCAAATCCAGCCAGAGATCATATCAAAATTCAAAACATCAATGATAATTACAATACTGACTATAAAATTAAAATATATAACACTAATGGTAAAGTTGAGATAGAATCTAGCTTTGCAAATAATAATCTAGAACTTGATATTACAAACATTGCAAAAGGAATATATATAATTGAAATAAGCAACAATACAAATAAGAGCTATCATAAATTTGTTAAAATATAGCACTCCCTTTTATTGGATAAAACAGAAATTGCTTTTATAAAATAATAGATTTAGAAAAAGTACGATTTGTTAATTTCACTTTTTTTTAATATTTTGCGTTGCATGGATGATATTGACAGTAGCATTATAAAAGATTTTTATAACAAATTAAAGAATTTTCGCCAAGAACTACACGCAAACCCAGAAATATCGGGAGAAGAAAAAGAAACCCAGCAAAGAATAATAAATTTTCTAAAAAGAACTAAGCCCGATAATATCATTAAAGATATTGGTGGTTATGGTCTTGCATACATCTTTAACTCTGGCAAAGAAGGTTCTACAATTTTATTCAGAGGCGATATTGATGCGTTACCAATTAATGAGTATAACTCTAGTGTAGATTATGAATCTAAATCTAAAGGAAAGGCCCATCTTTGTGGTCATGACGGACATACAGCAGTATTAAGTGGATTAGCAATGCTTATAGACAAAAATCCACCAAAAAAAGGTAAAGTTGTTTTACTTTTTCAACCTGCTGAAGAAACAGGGCAAGGTGCAGAAGCAGTTATTAAAGATGAGAAGTTTAAAGAAATAAATCCTGATTATGCTTTTGCATTTCATAATCTGCCCGGGTATGCCAGAAACTCTTTAATAATAAAAGACGGAGCTTTTGCCTCAGCTTCTACAGGAGTTATTATTAAGCTAAAAGGGTTAAGTTCTCACGCAGCTTATCCGGAAGATGGCAATAATCCGGATTTATGTTTAGCTCAGCTCATTCAGGAATTTAATAAAATCAAATCAGAGGATATTTTTGATGATTTTATACTACTAACAGTAATTCATACAAAATTAGGGGAACAAGCATTTGGTACTACTCCTGGCGAAGCTGTCATTATGTTAACAATCAGAGCATATCAAAATGAGGATATCGACAAATTAAAAGTTCGGGTAAATGAAGTATCAAAAAGCTGCTGTGAAAAACACGAAATAAAATATAGTTTAGAATACACTGAAGAGTTCCCTGCAAGCATTAATAATAAAGATTGTGTCAACATAGTTCTACAATCCGCCCATAAGAACGACACGGATATAATCCATTTAAAATATGCATTTCGATGGAGCGAAGACTTTGGTCATTTTACAATTAATAATAAATCTGCAATTTTTGGGATAGGTTCAGGTGTAAATCACCCACAACTTCATAATGAAAACTTTGATTATCCTGATGAAATTACAGAAACAGCAGTACAAATTTTTTATCAAATCTACAAAAATTTTCAGGCCGATGATGAATAATACCTCATATATTGAGTTAAGTAAAAAAGCATACAAAAGCAATATTAAATTTTTAAAGAAAGTTGTTGGAAAAGATGTTAAGATAAGTTCCGTAATTAAAGGAAATGCATACGGACATGGTTACGAACCAATAATAAAATTTGCTGAGTCAGCAGGCATTGATCATTTTTCAGTTTTTTCAGCGTATGAAGCTCAACAAGCATTCAAATTTACTTCTTCAGAATCAGATATTATGATATTTGGTTTTATTCCGGAAGAGGATTTTTATTGGGTCATAAAAAACGAAATTCAATTTTATATTTTTTCTTATGAAGGTCTTGAGAAGACATTAAAAATTGCCAAACAATTAAATAAAAAAGCCCGAATTCATCTTGAAATTGAAACCGGATTTAACAGAACCGGACTGGAACAAGAAGAGTTTGACAAAACCATACTATTAATCTTAAACAATCCTAATAATTTAGAAGTCTGTGGTATTTGCACTCATTTTGCAGGTGCTGAAAGTATTGCAAATTATGTCAGAATACAAAATCAATTAAGTGAGTTCAAAGATTATTACAAATATTTTACAGAAAAAGGAATCAATCCAAAGTATACTCATACGGCTAGTTCCTCAGCAAGTCTCATATACCCGGACACAAGGTTTAATCTTGTAAGAATTGGAATTGCACAATATGGTTTTTGGCCCACAATGGAAGTTTTAATTACGCGTAGCAATCAGTTTGGAGATAAAGAATCGAGCCTAAAAAGAGTTATTAGCTGGAAAACAGAAATCATGTCAATAAAGAAAGTCAGCAAAGGTGAGTTTATTGGTTACGGAAACAGTTTTCAGGCTCCAAAAGACATGCTGATTGCAATTATACCAGTCGGATATAATAATGGATATAGCCGATCATTAAGCAATCGTGGACATGTTTTAATCCATGGCAAAAGAGCTGATGTCTTAGGTGTTGCAGCCGGGATATTTTATCCTACGCCATGCAGACGCTCCGTC
>CAYUWD010000169.1:0-6076 GCA_964448235.1 uncultured Bacteroidales bacterium
ATTTTTACTTGGCTTCCCGATTTTATCAAATTTTTATTGCGGATTTAAGGTAATAATATAAATAAACATGATTTTTTTTTATCTTTGTTTTTTATGATTAAATATAGATATATGAATATTTTTTTCAAAATATTATCGATTGGTTGTTTATTTATATTCACTTTAATAAATAACGTTTATTCGCAATATACCAAATGGGAAAAAAATGTTACTTATAATGAAATAAATTTTAAAAAAGTCAGATTTTTAATTGAAACCAGTGACACATTGATTGTGCAAGGCGTTCTTTCTGGTGAAACAACTATTAATAATATCCCATGCAGAAGAAGTATAGTTTTTATTAACGACTGGGAACTTAAACGTTTTATTTTAGCAAAAGATTTTACAGTTGATGGAATAAAATATCCAGAATGGACAAGAATTAATTATGGTCAAAAAGGGATTCTATTATTTCTTGGTAGAGATATGATTTACCAAGGATATTGTTGCAATGGAAATTATGAAAAGTGGTATAGTACAGGAATACATACATCGCTATATCCTAATGGCAAATTAAAAGGGTTTTTTCCATGTAAAGATATAACAATTGATAACATTCCTTGCAAATCCAGCCCATTCGCAGGAGTTCATCTTTATCAAAATGGCAAACTCAAAGACTGTACTTTATCTAAAAAACATGTTATTAATGGAACAGAATATAAAAAGAATACCCACTTGAGTTTTGATGAGAACGGCAAACTTTCCAAAGCTAACAAATATATTTTTTGGTGGTTAAAAAATTAGGCTTTTATATTCCACTTTTATAATAAAAAGACTGCAAAAGATAACTCTTGTTATCCGATCGGGGGCTCGAATGCCGAAAAATAAGAAATTTGATTTCTGAAATTTTTCGACCATCCTCGCAAAGCGAAATCCCGAATCCTCCCAACTTAATATCGGGATGCACTACCGACTGAGCTAATCAATGACTCAAACTTTTTACGTGATTTCCATTTCTTTTTGCTTTGAATACAATATTTAAACTACAAATCTTTCCATAACTTAAAAACACAAAAAAAGAGTCACAAATATTTGCAACTCTTAGTGACTGATCGGGGGCTCGAACCCCGGACCCCCTGCTTAAAAGGCAGGTGCTCTACCAGCTGAGCTAATCAATCATTTTCCCCGTTTGGGACGGCAAAGATAGAATTATTGATTTTATTTTCCCAAATTTTTTTTGTGTTTTTTTATTTTTTTTTGCGTTTTTATTGGACATCCTTGATTTTCAAAGACTTACAAAATATTTATTTTTTATTTTACATAAAGCAACTATTTTTGATAATATGCGTTTTTATAAAAAGATATTTTTTTTAAAAAATATATATATTTATTGATTATATTGCAATAATTTTTAAAATAAACAGTTTAGTTTTTTTCTTTTATAAAAACAGATTAAGTTATATGAAACATTTACTACTTTCCTTATCTTTGTTAATGCTAGGTTACTTTTTAGCAGCACAACAAACGCAAATTATTCAACTTTCGAGTACAAAATCAAGTTTTGATATAAAATCAAGTACTCCAGAATCTTTTAGTGCAGAATTGAATTTACAAGAATTAAAATTTGATAGTTTTTCAAATGAAAATTCTGATTTTTCAGTATTAACAGTAAAAGATTTTAGTAAACCTGCAAACATTGGTCAAGCAAATTTACCTGTTATGACAAATCTCATAGAAATTCCATATGAAGCAGAGATTCAGGTTAAAATTAAATCATTTAATGAGGAAATCATAAATTTAAATGATTATGGATTAAATCGAATATATCCTACACAACCATCATACAGTAAAAGTACTCCTATTGAGGATCAAGTTTTTGTTATTGATGAAAATTATTATAACACTGATACGTATGAAGAAACCGATATTATAAAAACAGAAATACTTGGCATAATGCGAGGATGTCGAATTGGGAGAATTGAAATTCGTCCATATCATTATAACCCTGTAGAAAACACATTAATTATATACAACGATATTGATTTCGAAGTAAATTTTGTTAATGCAGATTTAGGTTTAACAGAAGAAATGAAAAATAAATATTACTCTATTGGATTTCATGATGCTTATAATAAGCTTATAAATTATCAAGAACCATCACTTCATAAAGATGGATTTTCAAACTTTAATGCTCCTTTAAAATATGTAATTGTAGCGAACACAGCTTTTGAAACCACTTTAGCTCCTTTTGTTGAATGGAAAACTAAACAAGGATACAATGTAATTGAATATTATGTATCATCTGGCACAAGCAATTCAACAATTAAGGGATATCTACAAGATTTATATGACAATGCAACATCAAGCGATCCTGCTCCATTATATGTACTTTTCATAGGAGATCATAGTGGCACAAACTCTATTTCAGCATATGATTCGGAAAATACGGGTTCTGGTGGTATTAATCACATTACAGATCTATATTATTCCACATTGGATGGAAGTGACTATTTAGCTGATTTGTATTATGGACGTATCTCTGCAGAGTCAACTACACAATTACAAAATGCTTTAGACAAAATAATCCCTTATGAAAAATATACAATCCCAAGTGGCACATATTTAAACAATTGTTTATTGGTAGCAGGAGTTGATGCTTCTATGGCTCATGCTTTTGGAGATTCACAAATACTTTATGGAGTAACAAATTATTTTAACGAAGCTCATGGATTTACAAATATCTGGACATACTTCTACGATAACGACTCGCATCCATATAATGTTATGAGTTCAAATAGTGGAGGTGCTTCCGCAAGTATTTTAGACAAAATCCAAGAAGGAATTGGATTTGCAAACTACACAGCACATTGCTCTCCTGATGGTTGGGCAGATCCTGAAATATCAAATTCAGACATATCAAATTTCAATAATGCAAATAAATATCCTTTTATGATTGGTAATTGTTGTCAATCATTTAAATTTGATGAATCAGACGCTTTTGGGGAAATTGCATTATATACTGCAGACAATGGTGCCGTTAGTTATATAGGTGCATCTCAATACTCATATTGGTATGAAGACACTTATTGGGGCATTGGTAATACAAGTTTAACACTTAATGATGGAAATTGGGATTCACACACATATGCAAATACGGGTCTTGGAGCATATGATGGTTTATGGCATGATAATGGAGAAGCTTGGGCAGACTGGCATTTTACAGGTAGACAAATGATACAAATTGGGAATCTTGCAGTTTCAGCAAGCTCTTCTACATATAAGCAATATTATTGGGAAATTTATCACCTTTCTGGCGACCCATCAATAATGCCTTATATGACCGAACCATCTGCACTCAGCCTTAACTATGAATCATTTGAATTGGGAGCTACTTCTGTTAATGTTACTACAGAATCTTATACTTATGTCGCAATATCAAAGGATGGTGTTTTATTGGATGCCGAATGGAGTGGAACAGGAACATCTGTAACTCTTACCGTACCGGCTATTACAAATGATACTTATTGCTTAGTTGGAACAAAACAAGACAGAGCTCCTTATATAAACGAGTCTCTTACTCCTGAAGCAGGTTCCACACCTCATGCCGAATTTATTGGGACACCTACAACTGTCGTTGTTGGTGGAACTGTTGATTTTACAGATCAATCTACAAATAGCCCAACTTCTTGGAATTGGTCTTTTGACGGAGGAACACCTCCAACTAGTCCTGATCAAAATCCAAGTATTGTTTATAATACTGCAGGATTGTATACAGTAACCTTAACTGTTGAAAATGCAGAGGGCTCAGACGAAGAAACTAAAGTAGAATATATCGAAGTCGTTGAAGAAGGAACCCTTATTGCTGCATTCTCTGCGACTCCAACCACTCTTGAAGAAGGAAATTCTGTTAACTTTACAGACGAATCTCTTGGAGATATTACTACTTGGGACTGGACTTTTGAAGGTGGTTCTCCTGGAACATCTTCAGACCAAAATCCAACTATTACTTATCCTTCAGCAGGTGTTTATTCTGTCACTCTTTCTGTTAGCGATGGAACAAATTCAAATGAAGAAATTAAGACAAGTTATATTACAGTTACAGAAGAATCAGGCGACTTACATGCTTCATTTGTAGCATCAGCATATACAATTATCGAAGGTGAATGCATTAACTTTAATGATCAATCTACAGGTTTACCAACATCATGGAGCTGGAGTTTCCCAAATTCAAATACTCTAACATCAACAAATCAACATCCAACAAATATTTGTTATGATACTCCCGGAATTTATGATGTTGTCTTGCAAGTACAAAACTCTACAGAACAAGATACTTATATTTGTGAAGATTGCATCACAGTTAATCCCGATCCAGCTTCACCAATTGCAAATTTCGAAGCTGACATTTTAACTATTCCCGTCGGTGGAGTTGTTCATTTCACAAACTTATCAGAAAATGGACCATTCAATCAATGGTCATGGACATTTGAAGGTGGAAGCTTAAGCCAATATAATGATTCTTTACCACCACCTATCGCATATATGACTCCCGGAACATATGACGTTTCTTTAACTTGTAGAAAAACAAATAGTGTTCAGGACATCGAAATAAAAGAAGACTATATTACAGTAATACCTGCGGCAACGACACCACCTGTAGCAGACTTTACAGCTAACTATACCGTAATAGAACCTTTTGATCAGATCAATTTCATTGACCTTAGTAGTGGTCTACCATATCAGTGGTCTTGGGAATTTGAAGGCGCAACAACTCTAACAAGCAATCAACAAAATCCCGTTGGAATAACATACGTAAACGAAGGAATTTATAGTGTTAAACTTACTGTAAGTAACAATTTTGGACTAGACTCTCTAACTAAAACATCTTACATAATAGTTTCTGAGACAGACCCTTGTACAGAAGCTCCTACTGCAGATTTTATTGCTAATCCACGATTAGTTGCCGCAGGAAGTTATGTTCATTTCCAAGATTTATCTACAGGCTATCCAACTGTACATACTTGGTCTTTCGAAGGCGGAAGTCCATCCTACAGTAATGAAGGCTCTCCTACAGATCCAATATTATTTAGCACTCCAGGGATTTACAATATTACTCTTACTGTTAATAATAGCTGTGGTTCAGATTTATTAAGCAAAAATAATTACATTTATGTTTTTAGTAATCCGGTACAATCATATTGCGATACACTGACGACAATCAGTGAAGGTGAAACAGTGCAAACATGGGTACCAACAGGAACTTGGGGATTTCTTGCCGGACATAATGGAGATAATATTAAAAAATATGCTAACTACTTCAATAGCTATACATTCAGCCAAATTACAGGTGTAATAATACCAATAAGTTATGCAATGTATGGCGATTATTCTAGTTCAGTAAAATTCTGCATCTGGCAGGGAAACGATAACGGCCCTGTTGACTCTTTAAAATTAGGAGAAAAAAGAGTTTATATAAGAGACCTTACTCAAAACCAAACAAATTTAATAATGTTTGATACTCCAATTGACATTAATGGACCTTTTTATGCAGGATTCGAAATTTCTTATAAAGATGAAGATAATAATGGTCAAAATGATGACTTGTTCTGCGTACCTATTGTTACTTCGAGAGGAATAAATTCAAATTCTAACGATCTCTATCTATACAAATCAGGAGAATGGCATACTACAAACGACTTATACAATTTTAGTTCTGCAATTCCTATAAAACCAATTACCTGTTTAGTAGATATTGAACAATTGTTGGCTGAAACTACTTTTGAACTTTATCCAAATCCTTCTTCAGGTTTTGTTACACTGTATGTAAAAGATGCAAGTTTTAGAGATGTTGAAATAGAAATATTTGACGCACTGGGTAGAACATCAAATATTGAGATAAACTCAAATGGATTTGATGAATATACATTTGATATGCAATCATATCCCGAAGGCTTATATTTTATAAGAATAAAAACAGAAGGTTTTGTTATCAATAAAAAATTAATTTTATCAAAATAAAATAATTTTATAATATTTAATTCCTCTGATTATCTTTGCATAATCAGAGGTTTTTTATGAAAAAGACAATATACATATT
>CAYUWD010000170.1:0-6046 GCA_964448235.1 uncultured Bacteroidales bacterium
AAACCTCCATGCAGATGAGTTTTCTTTAGAAGATATTATTTCCCTTATTGAAAAAAACAGTCTTGATAAGGCTGTTACTTTAATAGAAAATTTAAGTGTTGAAAAAGAGCTTGAATCTGAATTGTTTTTTATGGCCGGACAAAAGTATTTTCTAAAAAAAAATTATGAGAAAAGTCTTTTTTGTTTTGAAAAAGCAGATTCATATAAAAATAAAGAAATTCTTGAGTGGAACAAAGGTCTTTGTTTTTTTGCGCTAAAAAGATACGATAAGGCTTTTTATTATTTAGAAAAAAATATCTTATCAGATTCCAGTGAAGAAGAAATTCTTCTTGCAGCAAACGCAGGGTATATGAGCAGAAATTATGAAAAAGCACTGGTTCTTTTAGAGAAAAAAGATTTTTCAGATAAAAAAGAAGAAAAACTTAATTTAAAATCAGAAATTTTATTTTTTTTGAAAAACTACGAAAAATCTCTTGATGTTTTAGAGGGACTTTTAAAAATAAAACCCTATAATAATTTATATTTCAATAATTATATAAAGGTTAAAAAGGCTTTAAAAAAAGATACCAAAGCAGATATTTACATGCAAAAAATTATTGAAAAGGATTATGAGGCTCTTTTAAATCTGAATGAAATAAACAGCTTTTGAGTGAGTGGTAAAGAAAAAAATACAAGAAGTGAACTAACTTGCCCTGATTGCGGTTCAACCAAATTGATAAAAAAGGGAAAGAGACAAAACAAGAATCGTGAAGTTCAGTTGTATTTATGTAAAGACTGTGAAAAACGGTTTTCTGACGACAAATTCAAAAATAAAACTTATTCAATTAAAGATACTGTTAAAGCCCTGTCAATTTACAATAGTGGTCTAACAATAGAAGCAACTGCATCAAAAACAAAAATTCCTCGTAGTACTGTGTCTAATTGGCTTAAAGAAAACAAACAGCTATTCAATTTGAGTAAATTTTCTAAAGAAGTTCAAACATTTAGCAGGGAAAACAAAATTATTGAAGGACATAAATACATTCATCAGCTTGTATACTTGTATTTACAAAACAGTTTTAAACTACAGCAGTTTGTGAAAACAAATGAACCTAAACTTTTTGATTATCTTGAAACTGCAAAACGAGGAAAAATCAATCAATATATATTCCGCACTTCTGATGCCAGAGCATCACAACTAAAACTGAACATTATCAATGAATTAAAAGTTAAAAAACTTAACAATAATGCCTGTAAATTTGCTAATGTTGCAATAGCATTAGTAAAAGATAACAAAAGCAGACATTGGGCTGTTGAAAAAACCATGTTAGAGAACGACACATCTACTATTGCAACGGAAGTTCCGGTATTTTTGCAAATATCGAAATCAACCATTCCTTGGGTTAAAAACATTAAATCTGCTAATGATTATATTACCGGGCATATTGATTTATTGCAATACAGAAACAACAAACTTTATATTCTCGATTACAAGCCAAAGGCAGAAAAAGAAAAGCCTCTTGGACAATTATTTGTTTATGCATGTTGTTTAAGTAAAACTGTTCGTATTCCATTTTCAAGAATGAAGCTTGCATGGTTTGACGAAAAGGTGTATTTTGAGGCAGATGCAATGGATGTTTACAGAACCGTAATGAAAAAGTTTAAGAATTGATACGACATAAATCACAGAACTAACTTAAAAAAGACCTAAATATGAGAACAATAAAAGACACGAAAATGAGAAACAATAAAGACCCTAATATGGGATAAGAAATAAGCCCCGAATTTTGGAATTTGGCTGTTTTTACGATAAAAAGCTCAATTTTAGCAAGGTTTTACAGGATTTTACATGACTCTATCCCAAATTCGAAGCCTGGGCTGACAATTTAGCAAAAATAGCTAAAATAAAAGAGAAGATGACTTGGGTTTTATACACAAGTCGTTCATTAAAAAAGCCAAATTCATTCGGCAGTATTGCCGAAATAATTAAATTATTAACGAAACAAAAAAACAAAATTCATATGAAAAAAATTACAATTTTATTATCGATTTTATTCTGGGCTGTACTAGGTATAGCACAGAGTAGTTGGGTGTCACAGACATCCGGAACGACATCAGATATCTATGATATTGAGATGGCGGATCAAAATACTGGTTATTATTTGACCAATGCCGGGAGTAGTAGCAATATTGCTAAAACCTTAAACGGAGGACAAACATGGAGTAGTATTTATTCGGCTACTGATTATTTGTCTGATGTTTGTGTAGTTGATGCAAATACCATCTATGCTTGTGGTAATGGATATTTATTATACACAAATGATGGTGGTGCAACATTTACAAACCAGGCTACATATTTTGGTGCAAATGGAATATCATTTGCTTCTGTTACTACCGGATGGGTATCTTACAATGGAGGTTATATTATAAAAACTTCAAATGGGACTACATGGACTACTCAGACTAGTGGTACTACTGAAAATCTACTGGATATACATGCTGTAGATGCCAACAATGTCTGGGCTTGTGGTGACAATGGTACTATCATCCATACTAGCAATGGTGGTGCCAATTGGACGACACAGAGTTCTAACACGACAGAAAATCTACATTCTATCTATTTTGTAGATCAGAATAATGGCTATGCTGTGGGATTTTATGGGACATTTCTCAAAACTACCGATGGAGGTTCCACGTGGTACAATTTTTCGGTCCCTAGTAGTGATTGGTTAGTTGATGTATTTTTTTTATCCGTTAATGAAGGTTTTGTTTCAGAGACAAATGGCAATATCTATAAAACTATAGACGGAGGCCAAAATTGGACATCTCAAGTTACAGGTACAAATCAAAATATCATGTCATTATTTTTCTTAGATTCTAATAATGGTTGGTATGGTGGTTTATCAGGTAAAATTGGATTTACTGATCATGGAGGAGATATGTGTACTACACATGCTAACTTTACAGTGAGTGGTTCTTGTCCTGGTACTATCTCTATGACCAATGCTAGCACTGGTAACTTCCTCACAGGAGGTCCAGATTATGCTTGGTCTTGGGAAGGCACTCAGTGGTCTTCAGATGTAGATCCTAGTTATGGTCCAGTTGCAGCAGGTACTTACGATATCTTGTTAGAAGTGACTGATGGCAATTGTAGTGACGATACTACTGTGACTTGGACAGTTAACCAGATTGATACAACTCTTACCACAGATGAATTCTGTGAAGGTGATACCTATAACTTTTTCGGGACACCACTTACAGCTCCTGGTGTGTATTATTACACGACTAATTCTTTAGTTACAGGTTGTGATAGTGTGACCGAATTAACATTAAGTATGAATATGATTGACACGACAGTGATTGCAGATGAATTTTGTGAAGCTAGTGTGTATGTATTCTATGGTACTGATTTGACAGCACCTGGGACATATTACCATACGCTTACATCATCACTTACCACTTGTGACAGTGTGATTCAGTTGGATCTTACGATGAATTTGATTGATACCGTTGTTGTTGCAGAAGAGTTTTGCCAAGGAAGTACATTCACATGGAATAGTAGTGATTATACCACTCCTGGTACTTACTATTACACAACTACTTCTTTAGTGACTGATTGTGATAGTGTAGTTCAGTTAGATTTGATTGAAAATCCTGTTTATCTTATCCAAGAGACTCAGGAAATCTGTGATGGCGATTCATATACTTGGCCAGTAAATGGTAATGTATATGATACAGCAGGAACTTATACTGAGACTTTTACTTCAGTATTGACCGAATGTGATAGTATTCATGAGTTAGAACTTATTGTTCATCCAACTTATGATTTCACTACCACAGAATCTATTTGTGCTGGTGACTCAGTAGAATGGCGTGGAAGCTGGTATGATGCAACTGGTATTTATACCGATTCGTATACTACAGCAAACATAGGCTGTGATTCAATTTACACATTGGATCTTACGGTTAATGCTTTACCACAACAAGTGGTTGTATTAAGTAATCCGTCAAACGGTATTTTAGAAACAGGCAATACAGGAGAAATAAACCTGTCAACTAGTTACACCGGAACAGATTATTGGGTAACTATGGGCGCAGCAAACTTTACAGGGCTAATAGCAGGAAATGGAACAGGACTTAATCTTGGCACAAACTATCCTGCAGGAACATTTGATATTTGGAGTAATAACGAGTATGGTTGCGAACTATTACAAGGTTCTGTAACTTTTGTTGAGGACAATGGCAACAATAACTTAACTGCAAATATTACATTCGGAACACCGGCAACAAACTTTCCTAGTGGCGAAGCTGTTGTATCACTCTATAAACTAACAACTGATATTGAATTAAACGAAGTAATAATCCTTGAACAACAGCAAACACTTGGTAGTAATGGGCAAGTAGTATTCGAAGATATTGAGCCTGGCGATTATTATCTTGGTTCCTCGCTAGTAAATCCTGATAATTACAATGTAGCTGAACACGTTTATTATCAAACAGCAATTACTCACGAAGAAGCTATAAGTATTCCAATGACCGAAAGTACATTATTTGTTGCCGACCTGCATCATCCACAACTCGCAGACGACGAAGGAAGCAATTCTGGTGGTGGTATAGTTGGCGAAGGAGGTTCAAAATCAGACTTAACACCTCTTGCAAATATGGTTGTTATTTTACGTAATGTAGATGCCGACGCCATTATTGATGTTTGTGTTACAAACGCAAGTGGCGAATACAGCTTCCCATCTATCCCTGATAATACAAACATTCAAATGTATGTTACCAGTTTTGAGCATCAAGAGTGGACACCATATAGTGTATTAACAGAAAGCGGTACAAATTACGAAATTGACTTTGTTGTTGATGGTAATGAAGTTTATCCTGATGGTATGGTTGGCTTGAATCCAATTGTTATAAATACAAGTATGTTTCCAAACCCAACAGATGGATTTGTTGCAATAAAAGGTAATAATATCAATAGGGTTTCAGTAACAGATTTAACAGGAAAAGTTGTTTATGATAAAAACACTGCGAGTAATTTTGTTGAGTTAAATATTAAAGAGTTGCCAAAAGCAATGTATCTGGTTAAAATTGAATCAGAAGATGGAATAAAAATTGAAAAACTAATTTTGAAATAGCAGGATATAAAAATTACGTTGGGTAACAACACCTATATATCATGCGGGGTGTGGTGTGAAAAGTTTATGCACCACACTTCCGTTAAGCGCCAAATTTTAAAACTTAGCTTTTAGTAAAAACAAATTAAAATCAAAATTTCAAAATTCGGCTTCGTAGCAACTCTGACTGGTAAACCAGCGATTCCTGATCCGCACGCTACATAGCTGCGACCGTTAGAACCAATGCAACAAAAAACCAGCATACTACTTAATTAAACTTTTCATTCGAGTAAAAACATTGAACATGAAGAAATTCTATATAATAATTTTAATAACAATTTTAGGTATTACATTTAACAGCTGTAAGAAATATAAGATTTCTACTGGTGAATATAACTTTGTCTTTGAAGGAGTTAACGGCGATGCTCATGGAACTCCAATTAGCCTCAGTTTTGAAATAATCGAATCCACTAGAGAATATGTAATTATTGAAAGCTCATATCGGGATACTCTTTACAAAAATGGAACAGAAATTTCAGGGACACTAACTAGACATGGAACAATTGCAGGTGCTGGTCTTGGTATATTTTATGATTCATTTGATATCATAGGAGTTTACGAAAAAAAGAATGGGGTTTATTCTATTTCAGGCTCGTTCGAATCAAAAGTAATTATACCAAATCCTGATGAAGAAACAATGGATACGATAGACACTAGTGGAGTGTTCGAATTAATACCTAATTTTTAAGAAATATCTTGTATTAGTCGAAAACAGTTTTAAAACGAAGACGAATTTAACACCTAAATGCACAGGTTCTAACAACACCTATATGTAATGCGAAAAGCGGCTGTAACCATTCGTATGCCACGCTTCCGTTCACCGCCAAATTTTTTAATTTGGCTTTTACGATAAAATTTAAAAACAAAATAAAAAAATCTGGCTCAGTGGG
>CAYUWD010000171.1:0-5918 GCA_964448235.1 uncultured Bacteroidales bacterium
AATATCACATTATATTGTAATAGTAGATGGTATTCATGAATACCATCTACTTATTACCAAATTCCATTAAAAATGCTTTTATAAAAGCTCCTAAATTTCCATCTAAAACTGCTTGGGTATTCCCAGTCTCATAACCTGTTCTTAAATCTTTTACTAATTTATATGGGTGAAGTACATAATTGCGTATTTGGGATCCCCATTCAATTTTGCGCTTTTGACCTTCAAGTTTGTTTTTTTCTTCTTGTTTCTTTCTCAATTCTAATTCATAAAGCTGAGATTTTAAAAGTCTTAATGCATTTTCTCTATTATGTAATTGACTTCGTGTTTCACTATTTTCAATAACAATACCTGATGGTATATGTTTTAATCGTACAGCAGTCTCAATTTTATTTACTCCTTGTCCACCAGCACCACTACTTCTATATGTATCCCAATCTATATCAGAAGGATTTATTTCAATATTGATATTTTCATCCACTAATGGGTATACAAATACTGAAGCAAAAGAAGTATGCCTTTTGTGTGCAGAATCAAAAGGCGAAAGTCTTACTAAACGATGTACCCCAGATTCAACTTTTAAATAACCATATGCAAATTCTCCGGAGAAACTCATTGTTACTGATTTAATACCTACTGTATCACCTTCTTGTCTATCTATTAATTTAACTTTATATGAATTATCTTCGGCGTATCTAAGATACATTCTTTCAAGCATTTCTGCCCAATCATTACTTTCGGTTCCTCCTGCTCCTGCATTAATTGTTATTACAGCATCCAAACTATCCTCTTCTTTTCCCAACATGTTTTTTAGTTCCAAATCTTCTATTAAAAGAATTAAACTGTCGAATTCTGTATCAATTTCTTCTTCACTTATATCATCAGATTTATAAAAGTCGAACAATACTTCGACATCATCAAATTTTGTTATTACTTGATTGTATTCGGTAACCCATTTCTTAACTTTGCTGATGTTTCTTAAAATATGTTCTGCTTCTTCAGGATTGTTCCAAAAATTTGATTGTTGTGTTTTTAAGTATTCTTCTTTAATAAACACATTTTTTTTGTCAATGTCAAAGATACCTCCTCAACGCATCAATACGTTTTTTAGCATCTTTAAGTTTATCTGTAGTTAACATATTGTTATCTTTTTTACAAAAATATAAAACTATTTTGTTTTAATAATCTCATCCAAGAAATTCATTATTAAATCATATTCAAACCCCTTACTTGACATAAATCTTATTAGAGATACTTTTGCTTTTAATAAATCTTTATTTTTCAAGGATACACTCTTTTGTTTCATAACGGAAATCAAAATCTTATTATAAGTATTTGCATCTATTTTTGATAATGCATCATTAATAATATTATCGTTTATTTGTTTTTGTTTTAAGCTGTATCTGATTTTTATCTTCCCCCATTTATTAAACTTTAGCTTATCATTTACAAAAAATTCAACATACCTGTTTTCGTCAATATAATTTTCGTTAATTAGGATTTCTATTATTCTTTCAATATCAATTTCAGAAATATTTTTTTTTAAAAGGAAATTTTTGATATCAAAACGACATTTTTCTGATCGACTGCACAAGTTTCTTGATTGCTGCAAGACTTTATTAAAAAATTCTTTATTAGTCATTTATTAATATTCAAGAGAGATTAAGTATCCATTATGTTTTCGAATATTTAATACGTTGCCGTTTTCAAATATTAGATATTGACCTTTAATCCCAGATAGTTTTCCTTCAATTGTGTTTGTTTTATCAAGACTTAATGTTTTAAAATTATCTATATTATAGTCAAATGGATATGATAGTGATTCAATTTTATTATTAAAACTAATATAAATTTTATAATTAGGGTTTAATTTACTAATTAAATCTTTTTTATAATCTTCGAGGTTTAAGTCGGTTTGTTTACTTTTTAGCATTTTATTCCAATTAGTTTTATCAGATATATATTGCTTTAAATCTACCTCTATTTGACCTGCAAGATTTCTATAAGGAGTTTTTGCAAATCTTATTGCTTTAATCGCACCTTGATCAATCCATCTTGTTGGTATTTGTGAACATCTGGTGACTCCAACTTTAACGCCTCCGGTTATTGTTATATATACATAGTGATCAACGAGAGAGTTTTTTTTTGACCATTCAATATCTCTACTAATACCTTTATGGGACATATCTTTTTCTGGGTGTATTATTCCTATATCGCATTGAGGGATACTTGTAAAACATGAGTAACAATAGCCTTGATGGAAACTTTTTTTTGTAATAGCGGAGCAATTTATACAATTGATTTGATGTAAAAATTCAAGTTTGATATCTTTTCCAATTAAATTATTCATTTTTATTTCATCAGAACCAATTTTTAAGTAGTACAAAATCGGACTCTGTCTTTCCGATCTCATTTTAATAATATTACCTTTATAATTCATACATTTATCTAATTGAAAAGTTCTCTAATCCTATAACACTACCGTCAGTGTTTTTTTCTTCCTGCCAAGTTCTTACATAAATTTTAGGTTTAATAGTATCTGTTAGATCAATCATTAAAAATAAGTAACCTTTATCGGAATAATTTGAACTATAATAGTTTTGAGCTATTTGAATCCCATAAACTTTTTCATTGCCACCTGTTTTTCTTATATCTGTGTCTTCAAAAGCAATATTTATAAACTCTTTTGAGTCAAATGCATTGTGGAGATGTTTAATATACTCGTCTTTTGAATATCGTGTATATTTAATATTTTGATTGTTTAGTTCTATGTACATATCATCAATAGGTTCTGCTTGTTGTAAAACTGTACCAACAATAATTAGTGCATCTTCAGCAAAAATAGATTCGATATAATCTATATTTTCTAAAGCGTATGCTGTTTTATAATTTTCAAGAAAGTTAATTAAAAAGTACTTTTCTTCTTTTGTCCCAAATCTATCGGATTTTGATAATATGTCATTTAAAGATATATCAGAAAGAGAAAAATTTATATTGTCAATTTTTCCTGTAGAATCGAAAACATATACAAGCTCTTCAACAAAATTTCTATTATTGTTTTTGAAATTAAAAAGCATTGGAGCAGAACGAACCATTGTAAAATCATCTGTACTTATAAATTGTAATGAGTCTGGATTTGGAAGTAAGCTTGCATTTCCATATTTTATAATCTTATTATAGCATTCTAATCCATTTTTTGTACATATCTTTTCAATATTGTTATATTTCTTACTTAATATTGATTGGTTAATTAGGCTTATAGAATTTTTGTAAGACTGTTCTTGTTTTTTAGCCGAATTCGTGTCGTTTTCAGGTTCAGCCTTTATAATACCTATTGAGTTTAATTCTGGTTGAATAACATCTTCTGGTATAATAGAGTTATGCGTTTTAATTGGGATTGTGATTTCTGCATTTCTAAGTCGGGGTAATGAAGCCATCTCCATTACAGATTCTACTTCAGCGTCAATTTTTGTCCTAGATAAATATTGATACTCAATTTTTAATCTAAGATTGTTAAATTCATTTGACTGGTTGTTAAAAAATTCAATAATTGCTTGACCATTTTTTGCACTATACATACTTGAGTATGAATTTCCTGTCCAAAATACATAATCTAAATTTGAAACATTTTTATTCTGATAGCTAATATTTAAAATATAACTTTTATAATTATGCGTAGAAATAGTGTCATTAATTGTTATGTTAAGTGATTGTAAGATTTTATCGATTTCATTATTTATAAAAGTAATTAAACTAATTTGAGAATTGTCTGGTAAGGTGTGTTTAATAGAATTTTTTTCAGGATGAGAATTTAGCAAAGCTAAAGCCCAATAATAGTATCTTAAAGCATCTCCAATACGATAATTGTTTTCTGCATTGACAGCTAAGTTTGTATAGTCCAGAATCTTATTTTTTCTATTCGTAAAAATGTTTGATACGATATCTTTATCCATATATCTTAATACATATATCTTTTTTCTTTTTTTAACAACAATGCGTTTAGCATCATTTAAATATATGTTTGAGTAAGTGCTTATTGCTGATCGGGTATATTCTTCGAGATTTTCGCCATCTTCTATCATTGTAGTAGAAAAGCTGCTCTCAACTTTGGTAGATATTTGACTAACAAGGTCTTTTATTGCGAAATTATCAGCTTTTTCCATTGAGTTTGCACTTGCTTCACCCCAAATGTATTGTTCGTTAGTTTTAATTTGATTTACATTTTGTGAAACCATAGTAAACCATAGAAAAACTAAAAATAATACAAATAAAATTCTTTTCATTTTGTTGAGTCTTAGTTAAATTAATATAACAAAATCTTTACCGTTATTTGCGATCAAAGAAAATGTTTTTGCTATTTGCACTTAACCCTATTCCAAAGATTACTTTTGTGGTTTTATCCATCATTTTTAAATCAAGTACAGCTTTACCTGCAGAAAATAATACTCTATTGTCAATTCTGTTGTCAGCTGCAATGCTGACGGCCGAACCAATTGCTATACCTAAATCTATATTGTTAAAAGTGCAAGGTATATCTTGATGCTTATTCTTTTCTGTACAATTTTTAAAACCACAAAAACCACAATATGGTAAATCTAAAGAACCAATAGATGATCCAATAAAAAGAACTGCTTCACAATTTCTTATGTTTTCTGCATCTCTTTTAAAAAAATGTTTGTTTGTCTTGTTGTAGATTTTATCCATTTGGATTGCTATAATCTCAATATCTTTTTTATCTGCAATCATGATTTCGAGAGTGTCTCTACCTCTTCCTTTGGGAGCAGTTCTTGCTGCTAAAGCCATTTTTTTTGCTATACCTAAAATTGTTTCTTTTTCAAATATTTCTTGCGATATCATAGTTTAAGTAGTTTTATTTTATCTACTAGTACTTGAGCTAATTTTATTTTTGATTCTACTGTCCAACCAGCAATATGTGGACTTAATAATACATTGTTAGATTTTGATAAAAATTTAAAATCTTCTATTTTAAGTAAAGATTTGGTATGTTCAAAAGAAGATTCCTCATACTCTAAAACATCCAGAGCTGCACCAAGTATTTTACCTGATTTGAGTCCTTTAACTAAGTCAGATGTTTTTACAACCTGACCTCTTGCTGTGTTTATTATGTAAAAGTTCTTTTTGCAATTATCAATAAATATTTTATCAAACATATATAGAGTTTCTTCTGTTAATGGTACATGAAGACTGATAATGTCTGAGTCGGTGAAAATAGTTTCTAAGTTTACTTCTTTCGTATATTGATCAGAATATGAAGATTTATATTTATCGTATGAAATAACTTTACATCCAAATCCAGATAGTTTTTTTGCAAAAGCACTTCCCATATTACCGTAACCGATTATTCCAACAGTTTTGAAACCTACTTCATGTCCTCTGTTTTCTTCTCTATTCCAAATTCCATTTTTTACTTCAAAATTTGATTTGTTAAGATTGTTTAGTAATGATAATAACATACCAATAGATTGTTCTCCAACAGCATCACGATTCCCTTCAGGAGAATTAAGACATTCAATATTTTTAATTTTGCAATACTTTGTGTCTATACTTTCCATTCCTGCTCCAACTCTGGCAATAAATTTTAAGTTTATTCCAGCATCAATAATCTCTTTATCTATTTGTATCCTGCTTCTGATAATTAAGCCGCAGAAATCCGAAACAATATTTATAATTTTTGTTCTATTTAAATTTGTTCCGTCTATAATAGTGAATCCTTCTGAAATAAGCGATTTTGGGATTATTGGATGTACATTGTCTATTATAAGAATTTTCTTTGTCATCATTGGTATTATTATAATACAAAGATAACTTTATTATCAGAAATAGGAAAAGAGTATGGGGGATTTCACAGGGCAAACGCATACTTTTTTCTTATGAAAATGTCTGATTTATAGTTGTTTAAG
>CAYUWD010000172.1:0-85 GCA_964448235.1 uncultured Bacteroidales bacterium
CACAGAAGTAACATCAGGAGTACCAGTAAGAACAGGAGCCTGAGTATCATCAACAATAATAGTTTGATTAACTGTTTGAGAGTTT
>CAYUWD010000172.1:185-4325 GCA_964448235.1 uncultured Bacteroidales bacterium
AACGGTATTAAATGGTGCTGGAGCATCAGCAGCAGAACAACCTGTCTGATTAATAGGGTTAAGCGATCCAGTAATAACAGGAGCCTGAGTATCATCAACAATAATAGTTTGATTAACTGTTTGAGAGTTTCCACAATCATCTTCTACAGTGTATGTTCTGGTAATAGTCCATGGGCATGATCCACTTGGAGCTCCATCACTACTAGTTACGGATAAATCTCCATCAGCAGTACAGTTGTCGCTAATAGCAACACCCATAGCTTCAAGAGCTGCAACGGTATTAAATGGTGCTGGAGCATCAGCAGCAGAACAACCTGTCTGATTAATAACATTCAATGAGCCAGCAATTACAGGATTTGTTACATCCACAACTCTAGTAATTATTTGATCACATGTCACAGTACAAGTAGCATTCGAGATCGAATAAGTTCTAGTTGTTACAGTTGAACATCCATTAACAGTAGCATCTGAATATGAAACTCCAGTTGCATTTGTATATACACCACCAAGTGCAGTGTATTCTGCTAGTGTAGTTGCACCAGCAGGAAGAGGGGAATTACAATTAGGTAAGTTAATGTCTGGAGGACATGTTGTTGTTGGGCAACAAACATTTACAACAACATCCATTGTTGTTGTTGTTGCACATTGTCCTGCATCTGGTGTGAAAGTGTATGTGTCTGTTCCATCACTTGCAGTTGAAATTGTTGGAGGAGACCATGTTCCAGATATTCCATTTGTTGATGTTCCTGCTAATGCATCAGGAGAATCTCCAATGCAATAAGGTCCTAGTTGAGCAAATGTAGGGGTAATAGCTGAAGTTATAACAACTTCCATAGTTGTGGGTACTGCACAGCCACCTCCATCAGGTGTAAAAGTGTATGTTGTTGTTGTTGTTGGGTCAAAAGCAGGCGACCAAGTTCCTGTAACTCCATTGTTTGATGTTGTTGGTAGGATAGGGACACAATTAAAATATGAATCCCAACCTGTTGATTCTCCATTTTTATCTAATTCCCATTCAAATGTAACACATGAGCCTGATGAAGTAAAAGAACCAATTACATCATTGTTAGCATAAGGTCCACCAATGATTGGTGAGGAATTGTTTGGCCCATCATATATTGTTAAGTTGTCTGCATTTTCAATTGTTTGGAAAGAATTAAAAACAAAACTAAGTGCTTCATCTACAGAGCCTGAACAAAATGTCATTGTTCTAATTTGTGTGTTACTAGGAGAGGTGTAATTTGAACTTAATCCTCCATCATCATAAAACAAACCTGAACATGAAGTTTCAGTTACAGGATTGTTATTATCTGTATTCATTGTATATACAGTAGTTGGTGTTGTAGGTTCACATATTGGTCCAATAGGATCAAAGGTAGGCGTAATGCTACTCGATATAGTAATTGTTAAAGTTGTAGTATATGCACATTGTCCCGCATCAGGAGTAAATGTATAGGTTGTAGTTGTTGTATTATTAATTGCTGGAGACCATGTTCCTGTAATTCCGTTAGTTGATGTTGTAGGTAATGCAGGGATTGCATCGCCAGAACAATATGGTCCAACTGCATCGAAAGTAGGGGTTGTCCAAGGACTAACAACAACTTCTGTAGTAACAGGATCACTTGTTATACCACCAACAGTAACTACCATTGTGTAAGTACCGGACATTGCAACAGTAGCATTTGGACGAATTGGTTCCATATCTGTTGAAGTCCAGCTTCCGGGACCTGACCAAGAGTAAGTAGCACCAGGTTGAGTATATGTAATGTAAAGTTCCAGGTCATCACCTTCACAAACAACAGAGTTGCTTGATATTGGCGGAGCAACAATATCACAGTTTGCTGTTCCTGCTCCACTAGTTTGTTCAAATTCTATATTTGTTTCTGTGTTACCATAGTTTGTAATTAATAGAACATAAATATCTCCAGCTTGCGCACCAAGGATGTTTACTGTTTCATATTCTTGTGCAGAATAACTGCAGTCAACAATTTCTCCATCCGGATAATAGTTTGGATCAGTTGTGTTATTTGGACATGCAGCGCAAGTTACCATTGGAATATCAGCACAAACAGTAGAATAATCGGTATATGGTCCCCATGCTACAAAGTCAACATCGTCACCACTAGTAATATCAATAATAATATCACCCGGATCACTAACTTCCATATAATACCAAGCTGGATTTGGTGTTGTATATAAACATGCTATGTCACCATATCCATCTACATCAGTAGATGCCGGGAATAGGTAGTTATCTCCGGTGCAGAATGCAATACTTGTATTACAATCTGAGCCTGGAGGAGGAGGAGGAGCGATTGTAATATCTATTGTGAAATCATTGATACATGGTGTGGACGTACTGGATGATACAATAAAATAATATGTAATTCCGGCAATTAGTGAAACTGGCCCATCACTAACGTCTGAAGTAGTGCTTGTTTCTGAAGAAACACATGATCCTAAATCCGGACAATCATTGGTAACAAAAATTCCAACATAAGTTTCATCAGTTGTTAAATCAATATTAACATATTCATCAGAAGTTGGTGTATATTCAAATACAAAATCTTCACTGTCCATATATGTTGATCCACATGCATTATCACTATTATAATTATTACATGCGCCACAGGTTGTTCCTGTATATGAATAAGGAATAGAACTTATTGGCTCAGCATTACCACAATATGAACATGCTCCGGGAGGGGTACAAGATCTATCTAATCTGAAGTCACCTGTTGTTGTTGATCCTGATGAATAGTAAGCTATATAAACGTAATAATCAACACCAACAGTTGTAATGAATGAGTGTGTCTCAGCAGTGCCTGAAAGTTCATCATCAACACAGGCAATGGTAGAGAAACTTCCACAAGAACCTGCAACAATTGCCATTTCAATATCAAATCCTGTTTCAGGATCAGCAGTAATAGTTGTATAATCTCCATCTCCAGCAAAAGTATACCATACACCGTAATTTGCCATTGAGCAAGTTAAACCATGGTCAACATCTAGTGTAGATACTGTGCTTCCTGAGAGGTTATTCGTACCACATGGTAATGGGTCTGCAGTAGCACATGAACTATTTGAAGGTGGAGGTGGTGGAGTCCCAACACATACATCAAAAGTAGATGTTTGATCTGCAGTAGATGTCCAAGTGTAAACACGAATATAATATGTACTTCCTATTGTTAAACCAGTTAAAGAAGATGTATTTCCATCATTACAGACCAATTCGGTTAATGATCCGCAAGAACCACTATAAATTGCATGGTACATATCTGTTGTTGAACCACTTATGTTTGTAATATCAACTTGATGGTAGGTTTCTGTTGCTTCAAAAGAAAACCAGACATCATCATCTGCAGTTCCACCGCAAGTTCCAATTGATTGACTTGATTGAGTTGCAGATTGAACGGTTCCGGAAGTTGTACTTCCACAATTTAAATCAGAGTTGACAGTTACAGAATATGCACCTGTACATTCATCATTTGCCGGTGGTGGTGGCGGGGTTCCAACACATACATCAAATGTATTAGTAACATCAGTAGATCCATAAGAATATACTCGTATGTAATATGTACTTCCCGGGGTTAATCCATTTAATGTACTGGAATTAGCATCAGAGCAAATTAAGTTTGTGAGGCTACCACAACTTCCTTCATATATAGCGTGATACATGTCAACATAGGGAGAAACATTTAATATTTCAATTTCATGATAAGTTTCAACCGCTTCGAAACTAAACCAAACATCATTATTTGGAGTTCCAGATGTACATGGGTCTGGTGTTGGATCTCCTGAAGCCGTAGCAAAAGATAAACTACCTGAAGTTACATCTCCACAACTTAAGTCAGCATTAACTGTTACAGAATATGCTCCAGAGCAATCATCATTTGCAGGAGGGGTAGTCGCCGTACATGTTCGGGAAATGTCAAAATCTCCCAAAGTTTCACCAGTTCCGTAATATGCAATATAAACATAATATTCGACTCCATTTGTTGTAATAAAGGTGCTTGTTTCTGTACCTCCACTTAAACCGGAGTCATCACAGGAAACATTTGTTAAACTACCACATGAACCACTTGCAATTGCCATTTCATGATCAAATCCAGACGCTGCAACTGAAGTTATTGTGGTTTG
>CAYUWD010000172.1:4425-5735 GCA_964448235.1 uncultured Bacteroidales bacterium
GTTGCATCAAGACAAAAGTCAGTAAAATCAGGAGTTCCCCAATTTGCTATTACTATGTAATAAGTTGAGCCTAAATTCAAGTTTGGTGTTGTAATTGAATAATCAGTTGTAGATGATCCATTTGAATGACTTGCAATACAATTTGGAGATCCAGATGGACAGTCATCTAATACATAAATTCCAGAATAGGTTGCAGATAATCCACTAACATCTAATTGTAATTCACCTCCAGTCCCTACATACTCAAACCAATATTCACCATCATTATAGTATGAATTACATGGGTTTGTAGGTGTGCTACTGTCATCTGGGAATGAACCATCTGGCTCTAAGTAGTCATTTGTTCCACATTGTTGTGTCCCTGGAGTTAGAGGTATAGCATTATTGCAATCACTCTGGGCTGACAATGAATAAGCTAAAAATAAAAATAAAATTCCTAATAAAATATTTTTCATATCTATAAAATGTAATGTCTTAAAATCTATCTAAAATATACTCATCTACTATTTTTAATCCGAATTCATCGAATACGCTAATTACATAATCAGCATTTATAGGTTCATATGAACGAAGTTCGAAATGAATATCATCGATTATGTCTATATCAGTAAATTTATTATCTTTATTAAGCAAATTCACAGCATCTTTTATATAGTCTTTGTTTTGAGGCATTTCAAGTTTAAATGCAACGGCATAAATTTTACCATCATAATTAGTTTTTTTAAACTTTTTGATAGAAGCAGTGTTGTCAAAATTGTATGTGATTTCATTCATTAAATCAACAACCATTTGTTCATCCAATGAAATATTTGTAGTAAACATACATTTAGACAAGTTTGGTTTTGCATAAAACGAGAATCTAGAAATATCAGGATGTTGTTCCAGTTCTTTTTCGATTAAGATTGCGGTATCATCATCTAAGTTGGCATCCAAGGTTAAATAGGATGTTCTTGTATTGTTCTCATAAGTTTTTGATGATACAATAGTAAAATCTTTTACCTGTGCGCTAAGGTAAACTACCGATAACAATGTTATCGTAAATAAATACAATTTTTTCATAGCAATATTTCTATTTTAACAAAGTAATAAGCATAACTACGTAGTTATACTTAACCATACACCTCACTCAATTAACAAAATTACACTTTTAATCAATTCAACCAAAAAAAACCGGTAAAATCTTTAATACTTGTTTATATTTAAAACAAAGTCATAGCAATATTTTAATGCTAATATGCTGAAATCCTACACTTTAATGACGATTAAAGTCAAAACAGGTTGTTTTTAGTTTATTAACAATTAGTAAACAA
>CAYUWD010000173.1:0-5678 GCA_964448235.1 uncultured Bacteroidales bacterium
AATATGCACAAAGCAGAGTTCTGTAAATATTTTTTAACGAAATAGAAACTAAAAAGAATCAATTTATATGCGGCATTATGTGGTTACATTGGTTTAATTATGTTAAACGATAAGCATCTATTATGCTGGTAATATCTGCAATATAAATAAGCAAAAAGCATAAGCCAAATGATATTGCAGGAGCAATAATCCACATAATAAAAAACTTATTAACTTCTGTTTTCCTAAAAATATTTTTTGCACCCATTTTAGCAACTCCAATGCCCAAAATTGCTGCAACATTTAACTGAACTAAAGATGTTGGAATGCCCTTAATTACAGATGCTAACAATAACAATGAAGCAGAAATAAAAGCAATTATCACGGCTTCAATTCTACCAAATAAAAACAATTCTTTTCCTGTATTCTTCACAACCTTATGTCCAAAAAGCGAACTCCCAATTCCAAAGCATGGCGCAATAATTAAGGTTGCCATCATTAAAATATATACATAATTACTTTCTTGAATATCTAACACATTAAATGTTAAACTTGAGATTGGGCCAACTGCATTAGCAACATTATTTGTCCCAATAGAAAATGCAACATATAACGACATTAAAATCAACAACCCTTTAAGAATATAACTATCATTAACTTTTTTTGATATTGTATATCCCCTTCTACGCAGTGGTGTATAAATATATTTACCTATTAAAAATGCCAAAATAAACGAAATAATCGGCATCACAAACCATGTTGGTAATATCTCATACAAAAATTTATTACTATTAAAAGATTCGAAATATAATGCAGGTGCTATAACCGCTAAAACCGTTGATTGACTAGTTGATTGAGGAATGCCTAAAATATTTGCTATTAATAATGACATTGATACTGAAAACAAAATAATAGAAACTACTGTAAAAGTCATCAATTCGGGATTTAACAGACCTTTCCCAACTGTCTTTGCTGTTTCTTTACCTCCAATTAATGCTCCTGCAAATACAGCTACTCCAAATAATCCAGGAATTAAGCTTTTCTTAATTACATTTGCTCCAAATGCAGCAGAAAATGCCGGTCCCGTTCCACTTCCTCCCATATTTATAGCAAGAAACATTGCAATAATAAATGGGATCAATAATAATGTCATCATAAACTAAAGATTAACAGATTAATTACAAATCTATTAATCTTCAATCTTGTATCTATACGTTTTTTATGTGTTTTATTAAATACGTGAATAATCGTAATAATATGATATTTATACGTAGTATAAAATAAAATTAGACTTCAAAATAACCATTTTTAATTGCATAAACGACTAACTCAGCTGTATTTTTTGATTGTGTCTTTAATAAGATGTTTTCACGATGTTTATCAACCGTCCTCTTACTTATATGCAAATGTTGTGAAATTTCCTGATTAGAATAACCTTGACAAATATTTAATAGTACTTCAATTTCTCGCTTTGTTAATTCATTATTTACCGGATGAACTATCTTACGATTTAAACTACTAATTATTGACGATAATATTTCTGGAGAAAAATAATTCTTATCTTCCGCTACTTCTAAAATTGCTTTTTGTACGTCTTGAAATTTTGAATTCTTAACTAAAAAACCTTTTGCTCCGGCTTCAATCATCTCAGTATAAAATTTCTCATCTGAATACATAGATAAAGCTATTACTTTAATCTCAGGATATCGCGATAAGATTTCTTTTGTAGCTTCAATCCCATTAATATCTTCCATCTGTATATCCATTAAAACTACATCAGGTATAAAACTATCAACATTTTTTAGGAATTCTCTACCATTCCCAGCTTCTTTTATCTCTGAAATATTGTCACATGTATCTAACAAATTTTTTAACCCTTCACGAAAGAGAGAATGATCATCTACAATATATATCTTCAACGCTTTATTCATACCGGCAATTTGATTTTAGCATAAAACCCATTATTTATAGTGCTTTGTAGATCTATTGAACCTTCTAATGACCTAACTCTTGAACACATGTTTGTCAACCCCATACCTACATTTTCTTTTTCTTTTATATTAAAACCAACACCATTATCTTCATATTCCAAAACTATCTCATTTTCAATTTTCTTTATAAAAATTGACACTTTACTCGCTGATGCATATTTAACAGTATTATTTATTAATTCACAACAAATACGATATAAAATTACTTCTATACTATGTACAAAACGTTCTTTCTTAATATTTGCATCTATAATAATTTCAATTCCCTTATTTAAATTTAAGTTCTTTATAAATATTTCTATTGCTGTTTGTATCCCATACCGTTCTAAAACATGTGGAGTAAGATTATTAGAAATTTCTTTTGTAGTAATTATTGCATAATCTATAATATTTTCAACTTTGTTTAATAAATCTACATTTGGAGTAGAAATTCTAGATTTATCAATAGCAGATGTTGTCATTTTTGCAGATGACAATACAGGACCTAATCCATCATGCAATTCTTTTGAAAATGACAATCGTTCTTTTTCTTCTGTCGAAATTATTGCTGAAAGCAATTTGGCTTCATTAGATTTTTGTATATTTTGAATACTATTAAGTAGCTCAAATATTTTTCTTATATATATTGATGCAACAAGCATTGATATTGAAATAATAACTGCAATCCAACCATTTAAAACAACTACCTTAGCTGGATTATCATTCTGGAACACATACAATAATTCTGTTAACCGACGTATAGCCATTAGAAAAAAGCCTATAGATATACTTATCCATGCTATTTTAAATTTTGTTTTCGGAATTAAACTTATAGTAATTACAAATGCTAAAAATTGGAAAAATACCGATACTGATAAAGCTATCTTTAATTCCATTTCACAAAATTACAATTAAAATTCTTTTAATTATACGTTTTATCACGTATTTTTATCACAAATAATATTACGTATTTATATTCTCTAACACAAATCCATACTAATTATTTTAATAAATTAAAAAGAATCTTTTTGTTATTTACAATTGAACCAAATTAATTTATTAAAAAAACAATTCATTAATTCTTTGTTCTTATTTAGAATAATTTTAAATTTGCACTCATGGTCGCTGAACATAAAATATTGTTAAACCATAAATATACGGTTTCCAAACTAACAGGACGTTGGGGACTTAGAAGACGCATTCATAGCCTTGGAATAGAACCATATACAAATTTAAAATTTTTAAAAAAATCTAAGAACAACTCATACTTATTTCAAATATGTGGCTCTAAAAAGAAAAAACAACTTCCAATTTCTTTTTTACGTTTTATAGAATTAGTTGATACTGATTCTCCTGATGCACATAAAAGAATTCATGAGTCATTAACAAATATTTCAGTTAATGTATTTAAAAGCAATAAAGATAACTGTATAGAATTGTTTAATAAACAAGAAAACTTCACATTTAACGATTTTGATTTTAATGTAAAACATTTACCTGCTGTTCAATCAATTTATGGAAATGATTATGAACATAAAAAATTGCGAAATGAAATATTAACAGATTTTCCTGATATCTTTGTTGGAATTATTGATGCAAACAAGCTTAAATCGGAACTTTTCTTAGTTACACAATTTATGGATATGGATGCAAAAATAGTTTTAGCTTTATTAAACTATAATCCAGAAGCATCAGGAAAAAACATAATAGACATAGAGTTACTTAGTAAGCTAACAGGCATACCTATCATTCCATATTATAATGGAAATGAAGAAAAAAGTCTTGCATATAAAGAAAAAATACTACAAACAATTATTAGAACACATAAAAATGTTGTTCCTTATGTTAGACATGTACATGTTAATTACGGAAGAGTCATAGAAACTTCTATTTCTAAACTTAACAGACACATCAAAAGAGTTCATGGACATAATTTATCCGTTTCTCCAAGATATCTAGCTTTAAATTTATTAGAAAATGATCCTTTAGTACAAAAACTTCATGACCCTGATTCAAAAATAAAAAAACATAAAAACCCTGCTACTCAAGAGATAAAAAAACTTGAGTCATTATATGACGATCATATATTTTCAATTCTTAAAAATGCCAGAAACGCTTATGTTAATGGTGCAATAACAGAAATATCAGGCTCTAAACCTAAAGCAAAAAAAAGTAGAAAAATCGATAAAGTCTTAACCCATAAAATATGGGGGATTCCCATTTTCCTTGCTTTTATGGCTCTTACATTTTATACTACTTTTGAATTAGGCAAATATCCTATGAGTTGGCTTGAAAGTGGACTAGAGTGGGTTACAAATATATTAGAAATAAAAATGTCTGCTGGCTTCGCAAAAGATTTAATAATAAATGGAGCCATTGATGGAGTTGGTGGAGTTTTAATATTCTTACCAAACATTTTCATTTTATTTTTCTTTATTGGAATTTTAGAAACAACAGGTTACATGTCACGAGCAGCCTTCCTAATGGACAAATACATGCACCATATTGGATTACATGGAAAATCTTTTATCCCTATGATAATGGGATTTGGATGTACTGTTCCGGCAATAATGAGTACCAGAATTCTTGAAAACAGACGTGATAGAATATTAACAATGATGATTCTTCCTTTCATGTCATGTTCTGCACGCTTACCTGTATATATTTTAATGATTTCTGCATTCTTTCCAGAACATCCTGTATTAATGCTTTTTGGTATTTATGCATTCGGAATATTATTAGCCCTAATAATTTCCAGATTCTTTAGCAAAACTATATTAAAACAGAAAGAGGCTCCATACATTATGGAACTTCTCCCATATAGTAAACCAACATTTAAAATGCTTGGGTCATATACTTGGGATAGAGGTAAAGAATATATAAAAAAAATAGGGGGAATAATTTTAATCGGTTCAATTATTATTTGGTTATTAGGTTATTTCCCTAAAAACACAGAATACTCCAAAGACTATGATACACTAATTGCAAATGCTCCTACAAAAGCAAATCAGGAGTTTTATCAACTTCAAAAATCAAGCGAACATCATCAAAATTCATATATTGGTCAGATAGGTAAATTTATTGAACCTGTAATGAAACCGCTGGGCTTTGATTGGAAAATGAGTGTAAGCATACTAGCAGGTATCGCCGGAAAAGAAATTACAGTTAGTACAATGGGAGTCTTATATCAAGCAAATGATGAAGGTAATTCTGGTAGTTTACAAGATAAAATCAAAGCCGAAAAATATACATCAGGAAAGAAAAAAGGACAAAATGTTTTTGATAGAGTAGTTGCATTATCTTTTATAATGTTTGTTCTTATTTATTTCCCTTGTATAGGTGTAATATCTGCTATTTGGAAAGAATCAAAACGTATTAAATGGGCTCTATTCTCAGCTTTTTATACTACAAGTATCGCTTGGATTATTTCTTTTGCTGTTTATCAGATTGGGAAACTGATTGTGTAAACACCTTTTTCTTATAAGCTAAGTGTTAAACCTGCTAATAATAATGTTGTGTTTGTTTTAAATGTTGCACCATCAAAATCTGACATATTAATTATATCAAGATTATTTTTAAAACCAAATGACAGATCTAGTTTTTCGTTCAATGGAATATTTATACCAACTCCGACTGAAACCCCGCCTCCTAGCCTGTTATAGGAATCAGAATTTTGATACCCGTCCAAAAAAGTGTGTCTAATAAAAAAGTTTCCAACATTTTTAAGAA
>CAYUWD010000174.1:0-5361 GCA_964448235.1 uncultured Bacteroidales bacterium
TGACGGGTGACGGGTGACGGGTGACGGGTGACGGGTGACGGAAGTTGAGCTCGAGTTGAGTGTTGATTATTGTTTATTGATTATTGATTATTGTCCCGAAGAATAAAAAATCTATGATTTTTGTAATTCTTCGAGGATCCTCGATAAAAAAAGAAATTGTTATAGAATTTTTTTATCGAATATGATAATAATTGAAATTGTAAAGATTTTAACTGATTACAATTTCTATTTTATCGGGAATTATTGATTATTGTTTATTGATTATTGAAAAATAATCCTTTATGGAAGCTAAAGAACTATTAAAAAAGGTTAGAAAAATTGAAATAAAAAGTCGTCGTATGACGAGTCAGGTATTTGCTGGAGAATATCATTCTGCTTTTAAGGGTAAAGGTATGGCTTTTAGTGAAGTGCGAGAGTATCAATACGGAGATCCTGTAAAAGATATTGATTGGCATGTTACAGCAAGATTCAACCATCCTTATATTAAGGTATTTGAGGAAGAGCGTGAATTAACCGTTATGTTGTTGATTGATGTAAGTGGGTCCAAAAAATTTGGGACAAACGAACAATTTAAACAAGATTTAGCAACAGAAATTGCTGCAGTTATTGCGTTTTCAGCTATGCAGAATAATGATAAAATTGGAGTTATTCTATTTTCTGATAAGGTTGAAAAATTTATCCCTCCTCAAAAAGGTAAGAAGCATATTTTAAGGATAATTTTGGATTTATTAAATTTTGAACCAGAAAATGAAAAAACAGATGTTTCAGAAGCTCTTAAATTTCTAACTAATGCAATAAAGAAAAAATGTACAGCCTTTATTATTTCGGATTTTATTTCTCCTGATTTTTCAGATGCTGTCAAAATTGCTGGAAATAAGCATGATATTGCTGCATTAAGATTGTATGATGAGTTTGAAAGAGATTTGCCAAATGTAGGTTTAGCATATTTTAAGGATGCCGAAACAGGACAATTCAGATGGATTGATACTTCCTTAAAAAGAGTAAGGAATAAATATTCAGCATGGTGGAAAGAACAATATGAAAAAAATACAGTAATATTTAATAAAGCACAAGTTGACTGGGTTGATATAAAGACCGGACAAGATTATGTGAAACCATTAATAGGTCTTTTTAAGAAAAGATAGTTTAACAGATTTTTATTAGAAGCTTAAATAATATGAGAAAAATTGTGATAAGATATAAGCGAGAAGGGATTTTAACAATCCTAATGCTATTTGTAGTTTTTATGGCTTTTTCGCAGGAATGTTATGTAGAAGCGAATTTTGATAAGGATACTATCGTGTTAGGCGAACAAACTGAGTTGCATTTAAAAGTAAAATTGCCAAAAAATCTGGAATTGATTTTTCCCGAGTATAAAGATACATTAAGCTCAGAAGTGGAAATTATATTAAACAAAGAGCATACATTAATTAATGATGATAGTTATAAAATTTACCAGAAAGATATACTGATAACTTCATTTGATACTGGATTAAATGTTATTCCTTTTGTGCCAGTGAAAATTGTTCAAAATAGTGATACAAGTATATGTTTATCAGAGGAATTAAAAATATTTGTAAAGCCATATGTCTTGTTAGATACAATTCCTGTTGACACAATATACTCAAATCGATCGGGGTTTGTGACCTTTGGGAAAAATGGATTTGAAAAAGAAATTGAACAATATATTCCTGACTCAATAAAGCAAAGTGTTTCTACAGATAGTCTGAATTTAATTAAAGAAAGTTTGAAAGAGCAAATGTTGCAACTATTTTCATCAGAACTTACAAAAAATACAGGTTTATACAATCAGGAAGAGATACTTAAGATAGCAGAAGCTTCAGCTCAAAAACTATTCATTGTCGATAAAGGTGGAATTCAAGAAGATTTTATTGTAGCAGGTTCTGTGGATACAGTTTTTGTTCAGGAAAATCAACAAGTGCAGCAGGGGATGCCATTATTTACATTATATCAAATAGTAGATATTAGTGAGGATATCTATGATACACCGTTAAATTTGGCGGAAATTTGGTACTATATTAAAATTTACTTTAAGAAATATTGGTGGATTTTATTGAGTGTTCTTATTGTTGCATTTGGATTGGTATACTTGCTAGTGTTTTATAGAAAAGGAAAGAAACCTGTTATATTTAAGGTTAAACCTGACTTACCTGCTCATGTAATTGCTTTGAATGAACTTGAGAGAATTAGACGTGAAAAGATCTGGAGTAGAGGTCAAATTAAAGAATTTCATGTTCAGGTAACAGATACTATTAGAGAATATATCGATAATAGATTTGGAATTTATGCAATGGAAATGACTAGTTCTGAGCTTTTAGAAACATTTAATATAAATAACACATTAAAAGATATTGAGTTAGTAAAATTACGTCAAATGCTGGAACTTGCTGATGCTGTTAAATTTGCTAAATATGAGGCTTTGCAAAATGAAAATGATTTATCAATTAGTAATGCATTTGATTTTGTTGAATTAACAAAAGAAATCATAGTAGAGAATAGTAAAGAACAAAAATTAGAAGCAGAAATAGAAATAGATAGTGATGAATCCATAATAGATGAGGATATTTCTGAAGATAAAAATAAGATAGAAGATGAATAATATAGTATTTGCAAATAAAGAATATTTTTGGTTGTTTTTGTTGTTTATCCCTGCAATAGTATGGTATGTGTTACGACTTCAAAAATCAGCTGCATATATGAAAGTTGGTAGTTTAAACGCTTTTTCTAGTATTAAAAAACCTATAAGATATTATCTGAGGCATGTGCTTTTTGTATTAAGGATGTTATCTATTTCTGCAATCATTATTGTGTTGGCACGACCTCAAAGTACTGATAAATGGGAAGATAGAAAAACAGAAGGTGTAGATATTGTTATTGCTCTTGATGTTAGTGGTAGTATGCTTGCAGAGGACTTTAAACCCAATCGGATAGATGCGGCGAAAGAAATTG
This sequence comes from uncultured Bacteroidales bacterium, assembly GCA_964448235.1. GTDB lineage: Bacteria > Bacteroidota > Bacteroidia > Bacteroidales > ML635J-15 > Bact-19. Next base: position 2,971 of record CAYUWD010000174.1, read on the forward strand.
GGATGGAGTTTGTATCTAGTCGTCCTGATGACAGAATGGGCTTAGTCGTTTTTGCAGGTGAGAGTTATACTCAATGTCCATTAACAATAGATCATGCAATATTGATGAATTTATTTTCTGAAGTCAAAAGTGGAATAATCGAAGATGGTACAGCAATAGGTATGGGTTTAGTAACTGCCGTTAACAGATTAAAAGACTCTGACGCAATAAGTAAAGTTGTTATTTTACTTACAGATGGGGTTAATAATATGGGTAATGTGTCACCTATTGCTGCTACAGAATTTGCAATAGAATATGGTGTCAGGGTTTATACTATTGGAATTGGGAAAAATGGGATGGCTCCATATCCTTTTCAAACACGATTTGGAGTACAATATCAAAATATAGAGGTTAAAATCGATGAAGAAGTTTTAAAACAAATTGCTGAAGTTACTGGGGGTAAATATTTTCGAGCAACTGATAATGAAAGATTACGTGAGATATATTCTGAAATTGATGCTTTGGAAAAAACACAACTTGAGGTAAGAATGTATTCAAAACCGCATGAAGAGTTTAGGTTAGTAATGATTTTAGCTTTAATAATAATAGTGATAGAGCAGATTTTAAGATTAACAATATTAAAAAATACTTTTTAGGATATGTTTAGATTTGAGGATTCTCGATTTTTATACTTGTCTGCCTTGGCGGGGGTAATTGTCATATTGTTTTTGTTGGCAGAATATATTCGTAAAAGAAGATTAAACCGGATAGGTGATTCAAAATTAGTAAAAGTTCTAATTCCTGAAACTAGTCTTACTCGTAGAATATGGAAACTAATTTTAATATGTTTGACAATAGTATTCATGGCTATTTCATTAGCCAGACCACAGTTTGGATCAAAGATTGAAGATGTTACACGGCAAGGTGTTGAAATAATTGTAGCTTTGGATGTGTCAAATTCGATGTTGGCAGAAGATATTAAACCAAATAGATTAGAAAATGCGCGGAAGTTTATCGAAAGAATTGTTAGTAAACTCGAAAATGATAAAATGGGGCTTGTTGTCTTTGCTGGCGATGCTTTTGTTCAAATGCCTATCACCCAAGACGTTAGGTCTGCAAGATTGTTTTTGTCGACTATTGATACTGAAATGGTTCCTGTTCAAGGAACAGCTATTGGAAAAGCAATAAGTCTTGCAGCAAATTCTTTTACCAAAGACGAAAATATCTCAAAAGTAGTTTTGCTTATTACTGACGGTGAAAATCATGAAGATAATGCAATAGAAATTGCCAAAGAACTTAAAGAAAAAAATATTATAGTTTATACCGTGGGAATGGGAAATCCCGGTGGTGCTCCAATTCCAAATAAAAGAGGTGGCGGATTTATGAAAGATCGTAATGGTGAGGTAGTTATGAGTGTTTTAGATGAACAAACTCTGATTCAAATTGCTAATGAAACAGACGGTCAATATGTCAGGAATAATAATTCAGCAGATGCTTCAGATAAGATAATTGATGAGTTAGCAAAATTGCAAAAAGGAGAAGTGATGAAGCAAAACTTTTCTGAATATGATGATCAATTTCAATATTTGGCTTTAATCGCATTTTTTCTTTTAATTATTGATATTATTATTTCAGAAAAGAAAAATTCTGTATTAAATAAAATTGATTTGTTTGAAAACTCAAAACAGAGTGAAGTTGATGAAAAATAGTTTAATAAATTTGGAGATTATGAAAGCAGTTTTTATAGTAATATTATTCTTATCTATTGTAAGTACTTTATTTTCACAAGAAGAAAGAAAGATAATTAGAGAAGGTAATGAGTATTATAAAGAAAATGATTTTGATAATGCAGTTTCAAAATTTCAGAAGGCATATGAAATAACACCAGAACAAAATGGATTATTAAATAATATTGCTGCATCTCAATATAGAAATGGAATGTTTAATGAGTCTGCATTGTCCTATGAGAATTTTTTAAAAATGGCAGGAACTAAAAAAGATAAAGCAGATGCATTTTATAATATGGGGAATTCATATTTGCAAGCAGCTGATTACAAAAATAGTATTGATTCTTATAGAAATGCTTTAAGATTAGATCCTGAACATGATAAGAGTAGATATAATATGGCAGTTGCGACCAAAATTCAAGAACAGCAGCAACAACAACAACAACAGGATCAAGAGCAAGGTGATGGTGATAATAATCAGGATCAGCAAGAGAAGAATGACGATAATAATGATAAAAATGATCAAAATCAAGATAAGCAAAATGATCAAAATCAAGATAAAGAGCAAGAACAAAAATCTCAACCTAAAGATAATGAAATGAGTCGTGAAGAAATGGAAAGATTTTTAGAATCCTTGCAACAACAAGAAAAAGAAGTTCAAGAAAAGGTGAAAAAAGAAAAGTTC
>CAYUWD010000175.1:0-5299 GCA_964448235.1 uncultured Bacteroidales bacterium
CAGTTAACAATTGTTCTCGAGTTACATCAGTTAAGTCACCGATCACTTCGATCGCGTATTTTTTCAGTTTTGTAAGTTGTTTTTGTGAAATAATCTCCCATCTGCCACGGAAACCTGTGTTTGAAACTACATTTTTTAAACCGTTTGTCACATTTTGATTATTGATATTAAATCCTGACTCCTTCAATCCATCAATACTTGTCAGAATCGTTTTTAGGTTTTTCTTTTGGTAAGGACCTTTTAATCCAAAGTCGTAATTTGTATTTGTAATGCTTTGGTCGGCAAAAATTATTGGACTGTTCTTTTCTGTTGCAATATTCTGGAAAACGTCTTTTGTTTCTTCCTGAGTTTCACCAATAATTACTGGAATGTTCTCTTTTATTATTCCTGCTTTTTCACCAGCAATCTTATTAAGTGTATTACCAAGAAACTGTGTATGGTCAAATCCAATATTGGTAATAACTGTTAATTCGGGAGAAATAATATTTGTAGAATCTAATCTTCCACCCATACCGACTTCAATAACAGCAATGTCAACTTCACATGATTTAAAATATTCAAAAGCTAAGGCAACACTCATTTCAAAAAATGAAGGTGTGATCTGCTTGAAAAAGTCGAGATTGTCATTGATAAAATCACACACAAACTCTTTGGAAATCATCTCACCATTTACCCGAATTCTTTCGCGATAATCTATAAGATGAGGCGAAGTGTAAAGTCCGGTTTTATATCCGGCTTCTTGTAATACAGAGGCTATACTATGCGAAACAGAACCTTTACCATTTGTTCCTGCAATATGTATTGTCTTAAAACTTTTATGAGGATGAGAAAAATGCTCATCGAGTTTTTCGGTTGTTTCTAAATCGGCTTTGTATGCAGCTTTGCCAACTCGCTGATACATTGGCAGAGAATTGTACATATAATCTAAGACTTCTTCGTATGTCATTCTTTTTTAGATAGTTTTTTTAGGTCACTTTTTAATAAGTAATCTCCGTTTTTATTACTGAGTTTGTGTTTATCCCAATAATAAATTGTTCCTTCTTCGGTGTCGATTATTATTTTTATACAATAGGACAAAGTATTGTTAAGTTTTGGGCAAATCAGATGCAAAATTACAGCATCTTTTGTGTTATTGTCAATAATGTTTTTAATGTTTTCTCTTGTGGTATAGTCAAAATTATATGGGTAAGAACCTGCAAAAGAGTTTTTAGTCCGTATTTCAGGTTCAACTTCTTCTTTTAATAAATAAAGTGTTTTCTTTTTCAAACTACCCGATTTATTCATATAGTATTCAGCAATATTGTTTTCATTAAGTATTGGGTTTTCAAGAGTAGTAGAAATATGATTTTGGATAAATTTTATCATTAGAGGGATTTTATAATTATAATCTGATTCAAGAGCACCATTATAACAAAGTGGCACAGCACAAATGGTAGGCATTGCATCAACATTTTTATAGTTTCCGCCATTTGTTGCTACTATAAAATCAAATTTTGTTTGAGTTTTATCTTTTTCGAAATAAATCTGATTTATCATGATGAATGAATTCTTTGCATCTTTTCTTAGGTTTTTAAAATCAGATTCGTAAACAAATTCATACTCTGTTATAGTCCAGTGCTTTTTTAAAGCTTCTTTAATAGCGAAATTATAATCGGACATACGGTCGTTTTTTAGAACAACATAAGTTTTGTTATTCATAAACTTGTTGATATCTGATTGTGAAGCGACAGGAATTTTAATTTGAGAATAAGATACTGATAAGAATAAAAGTATTATCATCATACTGGATACTATTTTTTTCATATAATTATAAATTATTTAGTAAAATATAAAGGGTTGTTTTTATTATAAAGTCCAATGTAATAAAACATTTCTTTTGTTCTTTTTCTTTTGCGGAGTTTAGTAAATTCTTTGAAAATTACCGGATCTCTTTTTATGATTGACTCAACATTTTTTAAGTTATAATCTAGAATTTCGCCTGAGTCCATGTCTAGAATAAACTGTCTTAATTCGTCATTATGATACATTTTGGTTGCAGGATTGTAACCATAAGGATCATAAAATGGATCTTGATAGCCCGAATAATAAACCTTAATAGTAGTAATGAAATGTGATATTTTTCCAACGTATGGTATAAGATTAAACTTGTCTGCCCATTGTATATATGGTTTGCCGTTTTTGCAGTAGCCCCATGTGTCTGTTTTTAATACTGATTCAGAATTTCCATAAGGTCCGTTGTATATAATTTGTTCTATTGTGTCAAGTTGGTCAAAGAAATTATTATTTGGATATTGTGGCTGTATTAGTGATTCGAATGGAATAGGCTTATTGTTGCTAAAAGATTCAAAATTTAGATATATTCCTTCCTTAAAAGTAAAACCATAATCATATTTAATCAAATTAGTCGTATCTATTTGTGCTATCGTTATTACTTTAAATGATAGGATTATTAATATGATTGTAATTGTATATTTCACGTAAACAAGTTATTATTTTTAACGAAATAAAACAAAATTATTAATAAACAATTTTTATTCCAATTTTTTTAGTAAATAGTTTAAATAATTTGAAATATGATTTGTTTAATTTTGTTTTATGTTTTTACTTTTTAGTATTTTTACAAAATAATGAACGACACAATAATTAATAAGCCTTTGGCCGAACGCCTTAGACCACAAAGTTTTGAAGAATATGTTGGTCAAGAGCATTTAGTAAATGACAATTCTCCATTAAGAAAATCAATTGAAGCCGGAAATATTCCATCAATGATTTTATGGGGACCTCCAGGTGTTGGTAAAACAACTCTTGTAACCGTTATTTCAAAGATTGCGGATAAAGATTTTTTTACTCTTAGTGCTATAAATAGTGGAGTAAAAGATGTTCGTGAAGTTATTCAGAAAGCAAAAAAAAACAATCTGTTTAGTAAAGCAAATCCTATTTTGTTTATTGATGAAATTCATCGTTTTAGTAAGTCACAACAGGATTCTCTTTTAGGGGCTGTAGAAGATGGGACTATTACTTTAATTGGTGCAACGACAGAAAACCCTTCGTTTGAAGTTATTTCCCCACTTCTTTCCAGATGTCAGGTATATGTGTTAAAACATTTGGATGAAAAACATCTTGATAAACTAATAAACAGAGCGATTAAAGAAGATAAATTCTTAAGTAAGAAAAATATTAAGCTTGAAGAATCGGATGCGATGTATCGATTTTCGGGGGGAGATGCAAGAAAATTGTATAACATTCTTGAGTTGATTTGTAATTCTTCTACGGATGAGGAGATTGTCATTAATAATAAACTTGTAGTTGACCGTTTGCAAGAAAATATGGCAATTTATGATAAGTCGGGTGAACAACATTATGATATTATTTCTGCTTTTATCAAATCGGTTAGAGGAAGTGATGCAAATGCTGCGGTCTACTGGCTTGCACGAATGCTGACAGGAGGGGAGGATGTGAAAATTATTGCTCGTAGATTAATAATTTTAGCATCAGAAGATATAGGTTTGGCAAATCCAAATGCACTATTAATTGCAAATGCTTGTTTCGAAGCTGTAAATAAAATTGGAATGCCAGAAGCAAGGATAATTTTGTCTGAAGCAACTATTTACCTTGCAACTAGTCCGAAAAGTAATTCAGCATATACGGCAATTGATAAAGCTCTTGCTTTTGTTAAAGAAACGGGAGATTTGTCTGTTCCTTTACATTTGCGAAATGCTCCGACAAAATTGATGAAAAAACTGGATTATGGAAAAAATTATAAATATCCTCATTCATATCCGGGAAATTTTATTGATCAAGAATATTTGCCAGAAAAAGCTAGCGATATAGATTTTTATGAATATGGTCAAAATTCAAAAGAGGTTTCTTTGCAGAGATTTATTGAGAGTTTGAAGAAGAAATAGCTGTTAATCTGTTATCGGTTAACCTGTTCTCGGTTCACTGTTTCCCAGTTAACAGATGAATCAATGTTTCAATTTACTCAAAATATTAATTTGTTCTTCGTAGTTCGTTATTTTTGTTCGTCATTCAAAAATTTATAGAAATAATTAAGTAAGAACAGATGAACATTCGAACGGCAGAACAATAGAATTGCCGAACAGAGAACCGATGAAATAGATTTCTGTTAAAATCTAAAAAACCAAGTACACATAGGTAAGGGAAAAGAATGAGTTTGAATATTATTTAATCCAATAAGCGCAACTCCTGATAGATTGAATTGAAAAGCTGTGTTTTCTGATTTTTGGAATCTTAAGCCAGGCATTAGCATCAATGTAAGATAATATTCGTTTACTGTCGTTACAGTATATGTATATTGTTGATTAACCCATTGTCCAGTTACATCATCCCAGTATCCTGAAGCAGATTCATGATAATCAGTATTTGTACTTTGACCAGATAAATACATAAACATTGAGTCAAATACAAAACTTACTTTTGATCCAACTTTTACAATTCCGGCAATTGATGCCATTGGTCCTTGTATTAGATTTCTTCCTGTTTCATCAGGTTGAACGTTTTCGTAAATACCAGGAGAATTTGTCATTAAACCTAAATCAATGTAACCATATCCTCCGGATAGTGTAAAATTGTTCAATCTGTCACCAATTGTAAAATTTGCCCAGTGTAAACCCATGAATCCTCTAAATGTATTAATATATCCAGATGTGCCCATAAGTGTTCCTAAAGAGAAGTTTAAATTCGGATTTTTTGTGGGGATTGAATATTTTAGTGCTAATATCATTGGGCTTGCAATCCATGTTGTCATAAGTCCTAAACTAAAGCTATTTGATATGGCAAAGTGAACTTCTGGACCATATAAATTAATTAAAGAGTAATTCTCTCCTTTAGCAACAGGATGTGCATTGTTAGTAAAGGAATATCTTGTTGTAAATGGACCGGTATATCTGAATTCCCCATGTTTAATGTTTTCAATATTGCTGATTTTAATTATACTTCGTATTTCTGATTTTGGAATGTAAATTTTGCCTAGAGACTCGGTGTTTAGAAGTATTTCTCTTCCATCATCACTTAATATTTCTCCAATATAATCCATCCCGTCGATTTTAGTAACAGAGTAAAATTATTTAGTTGTATCTTGATTTTCGTTTTGAGCATTTGCTATACTTATTAAGCACAATAATATTGTTAGAATAAAAACAGTTTTAATTTGCATAATATTTAGTTTTAAATTGCACTAAACAAAAGTAATAATAAAAAGTTTACCAAAGTAAATGTCTTAACTTCGTAGATTCAAGTTCCAAATGCACTTTTTTACGCAACTAGTTGGTAAAAGATT
>CAYUWD010000176.1:0-5255 GCA_964448235.1 uncultured Bacteroidales bacterium
CTTGCTAAATTATTCAAATTTTAATTGGGTGTCCCAGTGCGGAACTCAGGAAAAAGGTGCCATACAATTAGTACGGAACTAATTTGTTTTAGATTGTGTCAGAAAATGAAAGAGGCTACTTCACATTGTGGAGCAGCCTCTTTTTATCTTCCTCTCATCCTAATAAAAGTATAAATGTTATCTCATATCAATTACTTCTGCTTCAGGATATAACGAGTCACTAAATTTAATTTCAGAATCCGAAATCGATGGGTTTTCTGAGAACTTATATATTTCAATTAAATAACTAACACCATCTTTACCTACATATCTTACAGAGTAAATTTGTTTTTTAGTTTTATCAATTTTTACTGTCACTTTTGTGAATTTTTTATTTTCAATAGTTATAGGAATTAAATCAATTTCGACTAAAGCTCTGTTTTTTTCAAACTTATCCGCAATATATTTAATTTTAAATTTTGTTTTATAATCTTTCAAAAAACTTTGTGGATCTATCATCACTGTTTCATTATCTGCATTATCTGTAATATTAACTTCTTCGGCATCTTTAAGATATGTCCAGTTCGTTTTTCCATCAGAGAACACTATTTGCCCCATAATATCAAGTTTATAATTTCCTGATTTATAAGCAGCATTACCATTGTACTTATCTCTTTTTCCACTTTGCAAATTTTCTATCCACATATTAAATTCAATTTTCAAAGATGCATATCTTTCTGTTTTTGCAGACACTTCATCTAACAAAGCAATTGCTGCTGCATCATTTTGTGCAAAGCCCATAAAACAAAAAAACATAAGGCTTAAAACTGTAATTGTTCTTTTCATATTATTATAATTTATTTATTTTCATTTAAGCTATTCAAATACTGTTCCAAAGAATATTCATCTGGAAATAAAACATGTCTGGCTTTACTACCTTCATATGGTCCAACAATTCCAGCAGTTTCTAGTTGGTCAATTATTCTACCTGCCCGATTATATCCTATACTCATTTTTCTTTGGATTAACGAAGTAGATCCTTGTTGATGTCGAATAACCAATCGCGCTGCTTCTTCAAATAGCTCATCTTTATCATTTGCCGAAATAGATCCTCCTCCACTTGTTTCAGCAACAGCTGGTTCAGGTAAATCATATGGTTGTGGATATCCCTGTTGATTATTTATATGTTCAACTAACAGTTCAACTTCCGGTGTATCAATAAATGCACATTGAACTCTGCTTACTTTACCCGTTTCAGAAATCAACATATCACCACGACCAATTAATTGACTTGCACCTGTTGCATCAAGAATTGTTTTTGAGTCATGTCCATTTGTCACTTTAAATGCAATTCGAGTCGGAAAATTAGCTTTAATTACTCCAGTAATTACATCTGTAGATGGACGCTGAGTTGCAACTATAAGATGTATACCTATAGCGCGAGCTTTTGCAGCTAATCGACTTATTGGAGCTTCAACTTGTTTACCCTCCTGAACAATAATATCTGCAAATTCGTCAACCACAACAACAATATATGGCATATATCTATGCCCATTATTAGGATTTAATTTTCGCGAAATAAATTTTTTATTATACTCCACAATATTCCTTACTCTTGCCTTAGTTAACAGAGCATATCTATCGTCCATCTCAATACATAAGGAATTCATCACAGGAACAACCTTTGTCACATCTGTTATAATACATGACTTTTCCTCAGGCAACTTTGCTAAATAATGTTTTTCTATCTGACTATAAATAGACAACTCTACCATTTTAGGATCAACGAGAACAAATTTTAATTGTGAAGGATGCTTTTTATATAATAATGATGCAATTATTGCATTAACACCAACAGATTTACCTTGACCTGTAGCACCTGCAACAAGCAAGTGAGGTGTTTTAGCAAGATTAAAGACATAAGTTTCATTTGAAATAGTCTTACCCATAGCTATAGGCAATTCATACGAAGATTCTTGAAATTTTGCCGACTTTATTACAGATTTCATAGAAACTGTCTCAGGCTTTGAGTTTGGAACCTCAATCCCGATTGTTCCTTTTCCGGGTATTGGTGCAATAATCCTAATTCCAAGAGCAGCAAGACTTAAAGCAATATCATCTTCAAGATTTTTAATCTTTGATATTCTTACACCAGGAGCAGGCACAATTTCATATAATGTTACAGTTGGACCAATTGTCGCTGTTATCCTACTAATTTCAATTTTATAGTCTCTGAGTGTTCTGACTATTTTATCTTTATTTGCATTAAGTTCATCTCTTGTAACATCTCCTTTTCGTGAAGGATACTCTTTTAAAATATCAATGTTTGGGAATTTATAAAACTCAAGATCTTTTGTCGGGTCATAATCTGTCATCATATCAGAATTTATCTCCTCATCTGTAAGTTCCTCTTCATCCAAGGTGTCATTTACATCTAAAGACAAATCTGATGTTTCTTCTACTATATCTTCTTTTATAGTATTATCTATCGGAAGCTCAAGATTATTAAAATCATTTTCTTTTTCTTTCTCATCATCTGCACTATGTCCAATAACAACAGAAACTTCTTCTTCCAATTTTAAAGATTGCTCTTCTATTTTATTCTCCGATATATTTTCTTGACTATCTAAATCATTTTGCGAATCAAAATTATCATTTGCCTGTTCTTCAAAATTTTCTTTTTTTAATTTAGATATGCCTTGGATTTTAGTTTTAATCCAATATAAAGAATTTTTAAATGTATATAGTATAATAATAAATAATGTTAAGAAAATCAACGAATAGGTGCCGGTCTTACCGATTAATCCAGATAACCATTTGAAAATAAAATATCCATGAGCTCCTCCAACCATAAAAAAGCTATCAGAAAACACTGAAGCAATCGCAACACTACCCCAAATTGTAAATATTAAACTAATAAACAACAATCTCCATGGATTAGTAAATTTAATATTAAGAAGATTAAAACCAAAAACAGCAAATATAACTACAAATGAAAAAGATGCTACACCAAACCAATCATGTATAAATTTATTTGATAATACAGCACCAATTTTACCAACCCAATTTTCAACCTGATATGAATTTTTTCCTAATAATTTTCCAAAAGAAACATCAATCAAACTTTGATCAGTTTTCCATGTAAAGAAATATGAAGTAAAAGATAAACATAATATTATTGCAAAGACAATTAAAAAAACGCCAAAACTAACCTTAAATTTTTCATCTCTAAAAAATCGGATAATTGCTTTTAACCAATTACCATTACCTGATTTCTTGTTATTAGTTTTATTTTTTGATTTAGCTGATTGCGTTTTCATAACTAGTATGTAAAAATAGAAAAAATCCTCAAACAGAGGATTTTTTCAATATAATATTTATACACGTGTTTATCCACCAAACATTCCACCTAATTCTTCAGCAGTTTTAATCTCATAATCATCTGGTATTAAAAACATTCCTTTATTGACTTTACCCTTTTTTACCTCTTTAACAGTCATTATCATTACCATACCTTCTTGTACAACAGAATACTCCATTAAAACACCTTCAATTCCTTTAAAGCCATTATTATCGTTCATTCCTTTAGGAACATTTATTTCATTAGTATAATAAACTTCAATCATATCTTCACCTGAAGTAACTTCTGCTTTTTTACATGTGTAACCAGCAATTTCTTTTGTTTCCTCTATAAAATTTATTTCAGGATCTTCAAGTCCTGCTTCCTCAATATTTGCCTCAATCTCCTCTTTACTTTGATTTACAGCAACTTTCATACCCATTGCATCTATTAGAACAATAGTGGAACCATCTTCCATATCTGAAATCGAAGCCATCGAATAAAAAGCCGAAATTTGCTCATTACGAACTTTGTTTCCTAAAACACTTACAACAATTTCTGTTGGTAATTGAGCTTGTGTTGTTGCATCAATTTCATCTCCTTCATATGTAATGCCATAAGTAATTACTCCTTTGAATGGTTTTGATTTCTTCTGAGAATATCCTGTCACACTAATAACAACAGCGATAACTACAAATAATAATTTCATGCTTGTCTTCATAATTTAATGTTTTATTGTTTTTACAGTAATTTACATACGCAATTAGCGTACCACAAAATTAAGTATTTTTTTTAAATACGAATATTAATAATCCCTTTTAACAAATATATAACATTATTTTTTTCTGCTAAAGAACATGTTTTTTAAAATAATTCATAAAAATAATTTAGATTTGCAACAAACAATAAATAATATAATATGGCAGAAAAGAAATTAGCAGTAGTTGCTTTTGGAGGGAATGCTCTTTTAAGAGCGGGTCAAAAAGGCACAAATGAAGAACAAAGATCTAATGTATATCAAACTTGTGAAAGTTTAATTGACCTATTAAACAATGATTATAATCTTGTAATTGGTCATGGTAATGGACCTCAAGTTGGAAATATTCTATTGAGAAATAATGCAGGATCTAAACTATTTGGAATTCCTGAAATGCCTCTTGATGTTTGTGGTGCTTATTCACAAGGTTTTATCGGATACACAATAGAACAACAATTTTCAAATGTATTAAAAAAACACAACATAAATAAAGATATCATTACTCTTGTAACTCAAGTAGTAGTAGATAAAAACGATCAAGCTTTTCAAAATCCGGCAAAACCAATTGGCCCGTATTATACTGAAGAAGAAGTCAAACAATTAAAATCAAAAAATCCTGAAGATACTTTTGCTAAAGATCCAAAAGGTAAAGGCTGGAGAAAAGTAGTTGCTTCACCAGTACCTGTAGAAATAAAAAACAATAAAACTGTCGAAAAACTTGCAAGAGAAGGCAAAATTGTAGTAACAGTTGGTGGCGGTGGAATTCCTGTACATTATGTTGAACCAGGAATACTTGCAGGCATTGATGCCGTTATTGATAAAGATCTTGCATCTTCAAAAATGGCTATTGAAATTGATGCAGATGAATTTTTTATCTTAACAGACGTTCCTAAAGTTTGTCTTCATTTTAACACCCCGGAAGAAAAAAGACTTGATACAATAACTGTTACAGAAGCAAAACAATATCTTACAGAAGGTCATTTTACAGAAGGTAGCATGGCTCCTAAAGTAAGAGCTGCTCTTAACTTTGTTGAGAATGGTGGTGGCACATGTATTATTACCGAAGCTGGTCAACTTGGTAATCCTGAAGCAGGAACAAGAATTGTGATGGGATAAGATGTTGGATGACGGATGACGGATGACGGATGACGGATGACGGATGACGGATGACGGATGACG
>CAYUWD010000177.1:0-5138 GCA_964448235.1 uncultured Bacteroidales bacterium
AAATGGTATGGTCTGGAAAGGTGAAAGTTATAATTCTATTTAATTTATTCTCTTTCAAATCTGAAAATAACTTAGAAATCTCAGCAATTACGTTTTCTGAACTATGCGAAAAATAAACTTCCATAAGTGGTTCTATTACGTACTCCCCACCCTTATCTCTACAGTCCTTTATTGTTTTAATAACAATTTTATCATCTTTATTGTTTAATCCAACTAATATTTGCTTCTGAACAGCTGTAAGTTTATTTTCTAATTCCATAATAAAATTTTATTGCAAAAATAACGTTTTTTTATTGTCTCTACTTTTAAATCATTGGCAATTTCTCAATAGCGTATAAATACCTAAATAACATTTCCTTTTCAAAGTTCATAAGCATTTATGAATGAATAATGCAGGTTATTATAAACAATAGAATTAACTGATATAAGTGTATAAATATTTTAAGCAAAATTTCTTTTTCAAATCGAATACAAATTTAGTAGTACAAAATGCAAAGGCACATATTTCTAACTTAAGTTACCTGTCAAACCAATAATTTAAACTTCCATTGCTCCTACTAAATCGTTTATATCTTTTATTCCATTGCTTATACAGTATTTTTCAATCTCTTCTAAAATAATAATTGATGCATCAGGATTTATAAAGTTTGCCGTTCCTACCTGAACAGCAGAAGCTCCAGCAAGTAAAAACTCAATAGCATCTTCCCCATTCATAATACCTCCTAAACCACATACCGGTACTTTAACAGCATTAGCAACTTGCCAAACCATTCTTAAGGCAACAGGTTTAATTGCAGGACCAGAAAGACCTCCTGTAATTGTTGACAACTTTGGTTTACGAGTTTTAGTATCAATTGCCATCCCCAACAAGGTATTCACTAATGATAAACTATCGGCTCCTTCACCTTCAACAGCTTTGGCAATTGATACAATATCTGTAACATTAGGTGAAAGTTTAACCATTAAATGCTTTTTATAAACTTTTCTCACTTCTTTTACAACTTCCTCAGCTGATGCACAACTGGTTCCAAAAGCCATTCCTCCTTCTTTAACATTTGGACATGAAATATTTAGTTCTATTGCAGGAATATTCTCTAACTCATTGATTTTTTCTGCTGTAGCAACATATTCTTTTATTGTTGATCCACTAACATTAACTAAAATATTAGAATTAGTATCTTTTATCCTAGGATATATCTCTTCACAAAACACACCAACACCTTTATTCTGTAATCCAACTGCATTCAACATCCCTGAGGGAGTTTCAGCCATTCTGGGATAGAGATTTCCTTCTCTTGGGTTTAGAGTTGTACCTTTCACAATAAAGCCCCCTAAACGATTTAAATCAACAAAATCGCTAAACTCTGTACCATATCCAAATGTCCCTGAAGCAGTTAATATTGGATTTTTAAGTTTTAATCCATTAAAATCTATATCTAGTTTTACCATATTATATCTTTTGCATTAAAAACAGGACCTTCTGTACATACACATTTATGTCCTTCGTTTGTATTTTGAACACAGCATAAACAAGCTCCTATACCGCAAGCCATTAGGTTTTCCAGAGAAACCTCACATTCAACATTATTCTTTATCGCATATTTACCAAGTGCTTTTAACATTGATTCAGGACCACAAGCATATATTTTATCAAAAGTTTTAATATTATCTTTTAACAACGAGTGATTTAAAACATTCCCCTTCTCACCAAAACTACCATCCTCAGTAGTATAAAATACATTGCCGTATTTTGCGAACTTGTCATTACGAATAATACAATACTTATCTCTATACCCCAAAAGCAATGTTGGATTAAAACCGAACTGCATAAAATATTTTGCAGTATATAATAAAGGTGCCACTCCAATTCCTCCTCCAACTAAAAGAATTTTATCATTATCAGGCATACTATAAGAATTACCTAAAGGATATACTATATTTAAAATGTCTCCAGACTTAATTTCCTCTAATTTTTTAGTTCCTTCCCCTGCAATCCTAACTAACAAACTAATAGTGTTCAGTTCATAATTAACATCATGTATACTTATTGGACGTCTTAAGAAAGTATTTTTTGCTCCTTCAATTTTAACTTCAGCAAATTGAGCCGGGAGTATCAAAGGTAATGCTTCTTCTGATTGTAGTTTTAACATATAATAATCAGCATTCAATCGTATATTTTTGATTATTATAAAATCTTTTGCTTGTTTTTTCATTACATCTTTTTTGTAATGCAAAAATACAACTAATCATTAAAGTTTATGCGTTATCAAATTAAATAAATAAGAACTTTTCATCATATTATTAACAATCCTTACTTTGGATCATAAGATTCAAAAGTTTTATCTGTAAAAAATACTACTACCTTTTCAATAGTCTTATTATTACTATTTTTCTCATTTTCTTTTTCTAATTTTCTATCTTGTAACTGATTATTTTCATCTAAATTTGTAACTTCTTTTTCTACTATTTCAGTGTTTATATTTAATTCTGACTCTATTTCTTCGGTTTTATTTTCAAACTTTTGTTCATAGTTAAATAAATCTCCATTTTTACTGATGTTATTCGACATATTTAAAATATCTGATTTGCTTGATTCTTTATACATACTACCTTTTCCAGTCAAAAGCCATTCTGCATTAATTCCTCTGAATCTTTCTAAAAGTTTAACTAAAAAATCTGTAGAAGGTTTATTCCTTCCTGATATAATATGAGATATACTTGAAGGCTGTACACCAATTTCATCTGCAAATTTTGTAGCAGTCATTCTTTCTTCATGCAAAATTTTAGAAATACGATCTTTCATTTTTTTTCATTTTTGTCTTTACAAATGTAACTATTATTTTATTTACATCTGTAAACTATTTTCAACAAAACGATATTTACATTTGTAAATCGTCGCTTGTTAGAATAGTAAAGAAATAAAACTGGCACACTAATTGCAAAATAGATAATGATATAGAATTTAAATAATTAGAAAATAAAACCTTAAGACCTATATTATATCATTTATAAGATGATAATTAGACTATAAAAGAGCTAATTTACTCCTCTATTGCTCTTATCGATATTTATTATTTAAATAAATCCACTTATTTTACTGGCACACAAGTGTTTATAAAATCTAAATTTACTATATATTTAGCACTTATAAGATAATATTACAAACATCATACGATTATTTAAATATTTACTTGAGCTAATAGGCTTAACTACCTGTTTTATAGTATATTAAATATCTTTTTAATGGGACTAATAATTTACATAAATAAGTATACATTTGTAATCTCCATATTTGTTACATCCGTAACTTTTCATTAATAATATTAATAATTCCCTCTATTTTACATTTGTAAATCGTAAATTGTGTCCGATTCGCACTTTACATTTGTAATTACAGCCTCTTTTTTTACAAAAGTCAAAATCGCAATATCTCCACGATATTTTGTTTTAAGATAAAATCCCTGCAAAATAAAAATATTGCCTCCTACCCTCTTAAAATGCTTTTTAAACAATCCATATTTTTTGAAATTCTGAACTAATATTTAGATTCTATTTTCAAATAAAAACTAAGATTACTTATCAAGCAAGTTTATACAAATTCATTTTTATACTTTTGAAAACTACAAAAATTTTGAATAAAGGACTTTATACTTTTTAAAGATTCTGTTTCCTAAAAATCTATTTTAAGTAAGAGAATAAATTTTGGAGAAATTTTCATCTCTCATGATTTTGAAATTTACTCAAGTGGGAAAAATTTACTCCGACTCTACTCTATCAATTTTTTAAACGCCTTTATATACTAATATTACGTACTGTGATCTTACTAAAAAGAAAATATCGGACTAATAAAGCCTAAAAACGCTTAAAAACACACCTTTTCCACTTAATAATCAGTCAATTAAGACGCAATTTTAAAGATTCAAACATTTTACCTTAGAGAATAAACTAAGCTGTTTTCTTTAGTTTACTTAGAATTTTAGCAAATTCCATCTCAAAATTAGGCGTGAAAGTAGATTTTCTCAATTTCGATGAAATATCTGAGAATTTCCAGAATTTCACTTCATCAACTTCATCATTAGGCTTAAAGTTTATTTTATCTACAGATGCAACAAAAACAAAAACCATTTCTTTTTCGATATCAGACTGCCAGATGTATTTTGTAATAAAATCAAACTTTAAGTTTGTCAAACCTAATTCTTCTTTTGTTTCACGAACCAAAGCTTTATTAATATCTTCGCCTAAAGCTACATGTCCACCAACAGCAGTATCCCATTTACCCGGCTGAATCTTCTTATTTACAGATCGTTTTTGAAGTAGCACCTCTCCTTTTGAATTAAGAATATGAACATGAACCACAGGATGCATTCTCATCGATCCATCATGAGCTTCTGCTCGTGTCATCTGACCTATCACTTTTCCCTCTTGATCAATTTCAGCAAGCATTTCTACATGATGGGTTACTGATTTTCTGCGTAAAAACAAGTTTCTGATAAATTCCATCAATATAAAGACTCCAAATAAAATGTAGAATAAACCACCACTTATAAAAGCCCATGCTTCTTTAGACATATAAAACGCTGAATAAAAGACCAAAGCTGTATGTCCCAGAAATATCCAAAACATTATCCTGATGCTTCTGTTCATCATCTTCTCCTGAGCGTTATTCATTTTGACTCCTTTGAGGTATCGTTGCGACATCATCATCATAATGTTTTTAGAAGAAAATGTGGATATTCCTAAAATTCCAACCAAAATTAACCCAATAATTCCTGGTTTTATCTTAAAAAAGATATCATTATTAAGAATTATAGACACAGCACCTAAACCTACTATTAATAAGGTATCAAAAAGCACAAATTTATCAAGTCGTTTTTCCTTAAAATAAATAAATACTATTTGCAAAATTCCAAAACTAACAGCAACATACAAACCGATCTCAGTTCCCCAAATTTCATCTGCCACAATAAAAACAAACAATGGCAACAAACCAGGCAATAATGTTTTTATGAGACTTTTAGCATTCATATGACAAAGATAAATTATTCTTTTTAGTAAAAAAAAATGTAGTACAATCTTAATCTCACCGTAGATTCAAGTTCCAAATGCACTTTTTTACGCAACTAGTTGGTAAAAGATTT
>CAYUWD010000178.1:0-5108 GCA_964448235.1 uncultured Bacteroidales bacterium
GGCTTTCCTGTTCTCTGCTGCAACAACAACTACGGGGACACTTCTTTGTGTTGCTACGTTTACTGCTGGAGATAGAGTTGCTTTTAATGGAGATACATTAGAGGTCCAATACACCATAAGTGCGGCAGATGCGTAATGAGCATTCAGCAAATAGTAGTCACAGGTGGTATTCCAGAGAAAGGCACGGCGGATATGTTGCCTTATGTAGCGGCATTTACCGGAGTGAATAAATCGGTGGATTCCGGCGATTAACCTATTTACTGGTGGACCTTCTATTAATGGTTTAGTATAAGAAGGTCTACTTACCTTTTAAAGGAGTTACAGTATGTTATCTTTACAACTTGTAGCAGGTAGTACGGGGGTTATATCAGCATCATTTACAGATGAAGATGATAATGCTGTAATTCCAAATACTTTAAATTATTCTTTATATAATAGTGGAAGTATTGTTAATAGTAAAGAAAAAATTTCTATTACCCCCGATTCTACTATTAATATAATTCTTTCTGGTCTTGATCTTATACCTGGTACTACCTATATTATAGTGGAAGGAACATATGATTCAACTTATGGAAATGATCTTCCTATAAAACAATGGGAATGTTTTAAAGTAGTTGATGTACCTAATTAAATATGAAAGGAAATGAAAGGAAATTAAATGAAACCAAAACGAGATGGTTCCGGACAAGGAAAAAGATTAAATAGGGGCCGCGGGAATTGCAAACCACCTAAAGACAGGAATAAACGTTGAAAAGATGCTTTATATTAGGGGGAGGGCCTTCCTTAAAAGAGGTAGACCTTTCCCTTATAAAACATGAATTTATAATTGGGCTGAATGAGGCTTTTCGCCTTGGTACATTTATTAATACTTGGATGTTTTGTGATAGTGATATTTTCAAAAATCATAAACAAGACATAGAAAAATGGCCTAATAGAATTGTGTCATGCTCAAAAGCCACCCAACATCATAAAAAAATAGAATATTATCAAAGATGTAAAAAACATATGATTTGTTTTGAACCAGGCAAACTATCATTCCCAAATGGCATGGCCAATTCAGGGGCCACTGCCATCAATCTGGCGATAAGGGAAGGGTTTGATACTATTGTTCTATTAGGTTTTGATATGAAAACAGTGAATGGAAAACATCATTATCACGACTATTATAAAAAACAGCCACGAAATGATATTTATTCAAGATTTATGATGCATTTTGAAGCTATTGCCAAGGAAACAGATGTAACAATTTTAAATGCAAATCCTGATTCTGCCTTGAATTGTTTCCCAAAAGTTAGGCTTGAGGATATCTTATGAAAAAATTAAAACACAAGCTATTGAAAATGCAAGGAACGAAGAAACGCGTAGGGGATATTAAATCTATTTTTCAGAACATAGAAGTTACCCAACATTTAATGCATTCTTCCTTGATTTCTACAAATACTTGTGTTACCATCTTATATTCTTGGGGTCATGTTATAATCTATACATTCCCCCAAGAACAAATAATTACAGTAGAATTTTTATATCCTATTTGGGAAATTAAAATTGATAAAATAATATCTGCTATTTTAGCCATTTTTCAGCCAGAAAATCATACAATAAAGGAAATTGATAGATGTTAGATCCTGTCATAATTACAGGCCCCGCCAGATCAAGAACATCAATGACTACACAAATTTTAGAATTGTGTGGTTTATTTTTAGGGGATGCTATAGGGGCCACGAAAAGTAACCCTCAAGGACAAAGAGAAAATCACCATATAATAAGACAAGTCCAAAAACCCCATCTTAAAAAATATGGATTTGATCCTAAAGGCCAACATCCTGTACCCCCTGTAGGATGGCATATGCCAGACCCCGACAGAAGAGATATTGTATTAAGTATAATGAAAAATCAGGGCCTTAGACCGGGCATGAAATGGGGGTTTAAAGATACAAAACCATGCCTTGATTGGAGAACATGGAATGATGCTTTCCCAAATGCATATTGGATTATTACAGAAAGAAATGATGATGATGTTGTTAAATCTTGTATTAGAACATCTTTTATGTCAAAATATAAGGATAAAGCTGGTTGGCACAAATATATAAATGACCACAAAGTTCGTATTAATGATATGTTCAATAATATTGAACGAATTTATAAAATTAATACAGATGATGTAGTGTCTTTTAAGTTCAATGCCTTAGAAAAGGCTGTAATAGAAATAGGATTGAATTGGAATTACGATAAAGTGAGAAATCAAATACAACCTATCTATTAATTCCTTGACATCTTAATTTTGTTGTGATAATGTGCCCTTAGTTTAATTATTAAGGGCATTTTCTATTTTAAAAAGGAGGTTAAATGATAGCTTATGTAGAAGATTCTATAACAATAGAAAACATGGATACGGAAATTTTGAATGAAATGGGGGTCTTATACATTGTAAACAAAATTCTACCGCAAAAAATACAACTTTCAGAGCAAGATATGAATTATTTGTTTTCTGAAATATTTATGGGAGAAGCTGATATTGAATACGCAGGGTATGGAGGAGAAGGTTGCGATTTTTCTATTATAATAAAAGGAAAATAAATGAAAAAAAATACTAATTACAGATGAAGCAACATGAATACTAAAAGAAGACAATAGAGATGCGGAAGATAGAAAAATATTAAAGGATATACTTAAAGGCATATTAACTCCAGAAAGTAAAATTATAAAAGATTATTGTTATAGGTACATGTTTGGCGGACCTTGCTCTTATTGTGAAAAGTATTCGGATGTGTATATAGAGATTACATTGCCGGATGATTACGGCATGGTAGGATATCATTTAATTTGCAAAAATTGCATAAAAAAAATGATGAGTTTAATATACGAAAAAGAGGCGGAATAAAATGATTACATTTGGTTTTTACACTCCTTATGAAAAATTACCAAATCACGATGAAGAAATCGTATTTCTTTCAAAACGCAGTAGTTTTGACACGGAATATTTTAATATTAGATCTGGTACTATAGAATATGTTTGGGAAGAATTAGATGAAAATGGGGAATACAATGGAAATTCATTGTGTTATGAAACGGGTGATTTTATGGATGATCCTACTGTAAGGTTAAATATTTTAATAGTAGATCATACGAGAGCCTACGATTTTTTTGATTATGTTTTTTGCTGGAATTATCCATTTGATTTGGATTAAAAATTATAGTTTATATTGAAGAGTCTATACTGTCCAAAAAAAATAGACGAAGAAATACTGGATGCTTTAGGAATATGGCATAATGAAACTGAAATTCTGCCTAAAAAAATATAACTCCATTAGTTATATATGTATTTGCTTTTTTCTAAAGGATTCACGAGTAATTTAGCTATAAACTACATTCCATATAATTTGGATATTAATGATTTTTCTATTATAATAAAAGGAAAATAAGATGAAATTTTCAGAAATTACTAAAGTAACACGTAGCCCTAATTATAGGGTAAATGTAGGTTGGAGATATTTACATGAACATATTAATAGGAATAGAAACCCAGCCTTCGACCCCGACCCTGATTTTCAGAGAGGGCACATCTGGACACCTGAACAAAAAATAGCATATGTAGAATTTAAAATTAGGGGAGGTTATGGATCAGATGTAATTCAAACTAATTGCCCCGGATGGATGAATGATTTTAGAGGGCCTTATGAGCTTGTGGATGGAAAACAAAGACTTAGTGCAGTACTTGATTTTTTAGAAGATAAAATAAAAGCATTTGGGCATTATTACTCTGAATTTGAAGATAGGCTTCCGTCTAATGCGGAATTTATTTGGTGCGTAAATGATCTCCCAACAAGGAAAGACGTTTTAGTTTGGTATGTAGAATTGAATACAGGAGGAACACCACATACACAAGAAGAAATCAATAAAGTAAAGGAAATGATTGAAGGGGAAAAATAAATGTCTTGCAAAAATTGTTTAGTTACAAATAAAAATCCAGTTAAGTTTGCCGGAAATCCAAAAGGAGATATTCTTTTTCTATTTGATGGGCCTGCGCCTTACGAAAACCGATTAGAAATACCTAAAATACTTACAAAAATATGTAATTCAATTAAATTCCCATTAGATAAAGTGTTTATAGCATCTGCTTATAGGTGCTATTTCGAAAAGGATAAATTTACTGCAGGACAAATTAATACAATATTAGAAAATTGCAGGGATAGCCTCAATATTGTATTAAAAGAAGTAGATCCTGAAATCATTATTTGTTTTGGGATGTTGGCTTTTCAGGCAGCATATAAAAAAAGTTCTTTAAAAAATGCTAGAAATCAATTCTTCGAAAAGGATGGAAGACATATTGCTTGCACGTTTAACCCGTATGCTGCTAAACGAGACCCTTCAAAACTACCACTAATACATTCCGATCTATCTAATATTAATAGATTCATAGACCAAAAGTATGTTATACAATCTGATATTGTTTACAAGGAAGTGGATTCTATTCGGCCAATTTTAGATGGAGATTGTTTTAAAGAAGGTGATTTTTATTTAACTGGCATTGATACAGAAGCCACCGGCGTTCATTGGTACGATCCAAATTATATTACAATATCGTACCAGGTATCAAAAAATCTAACTGAAGGCTGGACTGTAATTCTACACGAAGAATGTGAAAAGGATGAAGGCGATTTCAACATAACAATCAACAGGGGAGGCACCAAAGCCAATCCAGAAAAAGTGGAAGTTGGGGTAAAAAAGTCAAGTAATTATGACCAAAAACTTGACGAATTAAAAGAACTTTTGTCAAGACAGGATATTAAAAAATATTTTTTCCACCAAAAGTTTGAACAACATGCCTTTATGAATTTTGGAATTACTGAATTCAATAATTGCTGCATCGATGCAAGAGTTTTGGCGCACACTTTGGATTCAAATAAATACAAAAACTGTTCTTTAGACGATTTGATCTCTGAGTACACAACCTACCATTCCCATAAAGGGGATGTTACAGATGTGGAAAAAACTGATATGCTCGGTCTTCTAAAAAACAACAGGGAAAAGTTCATAAAATATTCTTCCCTCGATCCTGTTATGACGTTACTTGTCACGCAGGAACTAAAAAAGGAAATTATAAAAGA
>CAYUWD010000179.1:0-4965 GCA_964448235.1 uncultured Bacteroidales bacterium
TATCAAAAAATACAATGGCGAATATCTAACAGTTTCGGATGAAGAAATATTGGCAGCGTCTGTAAAACTTAGCAACAATACCGGAATCTTTTCAGAGCCTGCTGCTGCCACTGCTTTTGCAGGACTTCTTTCATACCAGAAGAACGATAAAATAGAGGATGATTCAAAAAATGTTGTTTTACTTACCGGTAGCGGACTAAAAGACTTAAAAGCTGTAAATAAACTGCTTGACATTCCTGAATCCGTAAAACCGGACACTGAGAACCTTAAAAAGTTCTTCAACAAAAGAGTATAGTATATGGCAACATTTTTGTCATAATCTTTGCAACCGAATTCTGAAGGCTTTCGAAACGTTTATGGCAAAGATATACGCCAAAAATGTCATTCTTTGATTTTGCAACCCCGGACTGCGAACATGTTCTTGTCCAGGCTTACAGACATTAAGCCCTACGGGCTTTACTAAAGAATATAAAAATTACTGTTATTTTTATAATATTGTTTTTAATGTACTTCGATAGAAAATAAATATTTAGTATATTGCATTTCATTTACAATGAAAAAAAAATAAGAATCAAAACACAAGATACAAGATGCAATAATTAAGAAGTAATACCAACAAAATCTATTGCCCCTTGATTATTGAATCTTGTTATTTGAATATTATGAATTTATTATGGTAAAATTTACACTAAACGGAGAAGCACAAAGCTATACAGGTGATCCTGAAAAGACCTTATTAAACTATTTACGCTTAGACAGACATATTACATCTGTTAAAGATGGTTGTTCCGGTCAAGCTACTTGTGGAGCATGTACAGTAGAAATAAATGGGAAAGCAAAACTATCGTGCGTAATAAAAATGAAAACTCTTGAAGGAGCAGAAATTTTCACCCCTGAAGGATTTCCTGAATACGTAAAAGATGTAATTGCAAAAGCTTTTGTAAATAAAGGAGCTGTTCAATGCGGTTTTTGCACACCAGGTTTTATTGCAAGAACTAAAATTTTATTAGAAAACAATCCTAATCCTACAATAGAAGAAATTCAAAAAGCCATAAAACCGCATATATGCAGATGTACAGGATACAAAAAGATTGAAGAAGCTATTCAATATGCAGGTGAAACAATCCGTGAGAATAAAACTCTAGAGATCACAAAAACAAGTGGTAAAATAGGAGTTTCACAACCTAAATATGATGCTTATGATACAGCTTTAGGAAAGCGTGATTTTGTTGATGATATTTTTCTTGATGGGATGCTATTTGGAGCATTAAAATTCAGTGATTATCCAAAAGCAAAAATCCTAAAAATAGATACTTCAGAAGCAGAAAAACTTGAAGGTGTTCATCGCATATTTACATCAAAAGACATTCCAGGAGAAAAAACCGTTGGTTTAATTTTCAAAGACTGGCATGTAATGATTGAAGAAGGAAGTACAACTCATTATATTGGTGATGTTATCGCTGGAGTTGTTGCAGATTCGGATAAAATTGCAAGAGAAGCAGTTAACTTAATCAAAATTGATTATAAAGTATTAAAACCAGAAACAGATGTTTATAAAGCTATCGATGGAGAACGAGTACATCCAGAAAAACCCAACAACTTTGACACAACACAATTTACTTTAGGAAATGCAGATGAAGCATTAGCAAAATCGAAATACACATCTAAAGATTTTTATGAAACTCAACGCATTGAGCATGCTTTTCTTGAAAAAGAAGCAACTGTTGCACGTCCTGATGGAAAAGGTGGAATGGAAATTTTCAGTCAAAGTCAGGGAGTATACGAAGACAGAAGACAAGTTGCAATGATACTCGGTTTACCTGAAGAAAAAGTTAGAGTTACTCTTGTCCCAAATGGTGGAGGTTTTGGGGGGAAAGAAGATTTAACAATACAAGGACATACAGCTTTGTTCTCATATTTAATGGACAGGCCTATAAAAATTACTTTAACTAGAGAAGAATCTATCATGCTGCACCCAAAACGTCATCCTGTCTTTATGGAAATGGAAGTTGGAGCTGACGAAAACGGAAAATTAACTGCATTAAAATTGAGAGCTGTAGGTGATACCGGAGCTTATGCTTCTGTTGGGATGAAAGTAATGGAAAGAGTAGCAGGACACGCTGCTGGTGGATATTTTATTCCAGAGATAGATATTGAAGCTAAAACCGTTTACACTAATAATATTCCTTGCGGTGCTATGCGTGGATTTGGAGCCAATCAAGTTACATTTGCAGTTGAAAGCTGTATAGATGAGATTTGTAAAAAAGGTGGATTTGATCGCTGGCAATTCAGATATGATAATGCTTTGGTTGACGGATTAAGAACATCAACCGGACAAAAAGTTTTTGGTGTAGGCATTCGCAAATCACTTGAAGCAGTTAAAGAAGATTTTTATAATGCAAAATATGCCGGAATAGCCTGTGGAATAAAAAACTCAGGTGTTGGAAACGGAATGGTTGACGAATCTAAAGTTAAAATAAATATAATTTCTGAAGATAAGATTATACTACATCATGGTTGGACAGAAATGGGTCAGGGAGTTCATAATATGGCACTTCAAACACTATGTGAAGAAACAAACATATCCCCTGATATAATTGAAGTCGTTGTAGATACAGACGCTCAAATAAAAACAGGAATGACAACATCATCAAGAGCAACAGCTCTGGTTGGACTTGCAATTATTAACGCCGCTAAAGCTTTTAAAGAAGATTTAAAAACAAAACACATCAAAGAATTAATCGGTAAAACATATACCGGACAATTTGTTTGCGATTGGACAACAAAACCAGGTGTAACTGATAAAGAACCTATAATTCATTATTCGTATGGATATGCTACACAAGTGTGTATTCTTGATGATGATGGCAAGATAAGCAAATTTATTGCGGCACATGATGCAGGAAAAATTATGAACCCAATGCTTTTTGAAGGTCAGATTGAAGGTGGAGTTCATATGGGATTAGGATACGCATTAAGCGAAGATTTACCAATGAAAGATGGGTATCTTGTAAGCGACAAAATGAAAGATTTACAAATATTAAGAGCTCACCAAACTCCTGAGATTATTGTAAAAGGTGTAGAAGTAAAAGACCCTGTTGGTCCTTACGGAGCTAAAGGTATCGGAGAAATTGGACTTGTCCCAACAGCTGGCGCCGTTGCAAATGCATTTTATGCTTATGATGGTATTAAAAGGACTAAATTGCCGATGAAGAGGAAATAAGGAGTGGGGAGTGCGAAGTTGGGAGTGCGAAGTTGGGAGTGCGAAGTTGGGAGTGCGAAGTTGGGAGTGAGGAGTTGGGAGTGCGAAGTTGGGAGTGGGAAATGCGGAGTGAGATGTTGGAAGAACTAATAGAAAAAACTCTAAGTAATTTAAACACTTTAAGTAATTGAAACTTAAAAATATTAAATATGATTTTATTAAAAAACGCTACATATATTGACTGGGAAAGTCTGGAATTTTCAAATACAAATATCCTTGTTGACGAAGGGATAGATAAATCCATTAAATTTATTTCTGATTCTGAATTAGAGAATTACAAAAACTCTGAAATTATTGATTGCGAAGGTAAACTTGTAACAAAATCATTCGGAGTAGGTCATCATCATGTTTACTCTTCTCTTGCAAGAGGTATGGGTGCTCCAAAAAAGAATCCTGAGAATTTTGTTGAAATTCTTGAGTATATCTGGTGGACATTAGACAAATGCCTCGACGAAGAAATGATTAAATACTCAGCTCTAACAACAGCAATTGCCTGTGCAAAAGCTGGTTCTACATTTGTGATTGATCACCATGCTTCGCCTTTTCACATTAAGAATTCGATGGAAATAATTGCTTCAGCATTTGAAGAAGTAGGTGTTTCGCATCTGTTATGCTACGAAATAACTGACAGAGACGGATTGGACAAAGCCCAACAAGGTCTTGACGAAACAGAGAATTTTCTAAAATCCAATCAGGGACTTGTTGGCTTGCATGCTTCTTTTACAGTTGGTAATGAAACTCTTAAAAATGCCATAAGCTTAAGTAATAAATACAACTCAGGACTTCACATTCATGTTGCTGAGGACAAATCTGATCAGGATCACTGCCTTAGAACTTACGGAAAAAGAGTTGTAAATCGCCTCAAAGATGCCGGAGGACTGGAATCCTCAAAAACTATTCTGGGACATTGTTTGCACTTGAGTGATGAAGAGCGCAGCATTATCAAGAACTCACCTGTTTGGGTAGTTGAAAATATGGAAAGTAACTTAAACAATAAAGTTGGATACTTTTCAGGGAAAGGTCTTGGAGAAAATCTAATGCTGGGAACTGACGGCATGCATAGTGATATGTTACAAAGTGTCAAATTTGCATTTTTTGCAGGTCAGCATACCGATAATATTGGATACAATACTGCTTATGAACGTTTCCGAAATGTGCACAAATATCTCAACGACAATAATTTTGAAGGCGATGGTGACAACAATCTGGTAGTTTTAGACTACGCCTCTCCCACTCCATTAACAAAAGATAATTTCTACGGACACTTCCTTTTTGGTTTTAATTCAGCTATGGTAACAGATGTTATTTCTGATGGAAAAATCATAGTTAAAAACAGGATTATACAAACTGTTGATGAAGACAAAATCCTTGCTGAATCACATGAGGTAGCGAGGAAGCTTTGGAGGAAGATGGCGGAGTAGACAAGAGCTAGAGGCTGGAAGACCGAGGTTGATGGGAGACCGAAGACTGAAGACCGAAGTCCGATCCTTCTGCACTTCGGGAGCAACACATGGACATAATATTGAAAACATTCTGTAGCTATTTTTGTTATCTTTGCACGCTAATTTTTAATTTATGGAATTAACAACTATTCAAATAATTGGATATACTGCCTCATTGATTGTTGCTGTATCTATGACAATGAACTCCATTGTGAAATTCAGATGGATAAATCTTGTTGGAGCAACTACAATGGCAACTTA
>CAYUWD010000180.1:0-3202 GCA_964448235.1 uncultured Bacteroidales bacterium
ATATCTTCTGCAGAAAGTTTAAAACCCTTTTTTTGCATGTCTTCAAAATTGTATTTTTTCATCAAAATTGGAATCCACATGCCTTCGTCTGCTTTTGCAAAAGGTAGAAGAATTAAGCTGATAATTAGAATTGCGAATAATTTTTTCATGTTTTTTCTTTTAGACCGAAGACCGGATCCTTCGACTTCGCTCAGGAACCGGCCTCATGTTTTAAATTATTTATATACTTTAAGCTTTACATTTTCTTTAATTCCTGATACAATTTTTGAACAGGTAAACCCATAACATTATAAAAGGAGCCTTCGATATAATTTATTCCTATTTTGCCTATCCATTCTTGGATTCCATAAGCACCTGCTTTATCGTATGGTTTGTATCTTTCGATATAGTATCTTATTTCATCGTCATCCAGTTTGCAAAAGCTAACAAAAGTTTCTTCGAAAAAAGAATTTTCAAATTCGCTTGTCTTTAAACAAACAGCAGTAATGACAGAATGTTTTTTATTACTTAAATGTTTTAACATTTGAAAAGCATTAGAGTAATTATCTGGTTTTCCTAATACTTTATCTTCAACCCAAACTATTGTATCTGCTGTTATCAAAAGTTCTTTATTATTAAGAGTTGTGTATGCTTTTGCTTTTTTTTCTGCTAAGTGTATTGCAATTTGTTCTTTAAAGATATTTGTAGGGACAGCTTCATCAATATTGGGAGCCGTCACTTGTTTAAAAGGTATTTTAAGTTCTCGAAGGAGATTTTGTCTTCTAGGACTTGCAGAAGCCAACAGAATTTCATATTCGTTTCCTGAATTAAATTTTATCATAGATTGCAAAGCTAAAAATTATACTAAAAAATAAGCCTAAAATAATAATAATTTTAGTAGTATTATTTATATGTCTATATTTTGCAAGGCTAGTTCCAGGGATTGCGCGAATAGCTAAATAAATAATCGGTAGAACAATAAAACAATAAACATAAATAGTACAGATTGTACAATTTTGAAAGAAATGAAGTTTTAATAGGTATGCTTTCCAAACAAAAATTAATGTAAATGCAGATAATATTGATAGTATCGAAATAATAAAATTTGTTTTATTACGACCTATTTGTATTGGTACTGATTTAATACCGGTTTTAAAATCTCCTCTAAAATCATAGCAATCTTTAATAAGTTCTTTAATAAGTATGAATAAGAAAGTGAAAATAGAAAAGCCAATAATTGTTTGCAAAGATAATTTAATTGCTCGTATACTATTGATTGACCATACGGGGATTGAATTTTCGAGAGCAAAGTATTCAAGTAGGCCAACATTTAGAGGTATTAGAGCAGTTAATAATGCAAATGTTATATTGCCAATAATGGCTTTTTTCTTGATGTTACTGGAATAATACCAAATTAGAGAGCTTACAAATAAAAAATAGAATCCAACTATTAGCTTTTTTGTAATAAAAGCCATTATAAAGCCTCCAATTATACCTAAAGTTGTGAAAGCTGAATGTAAAAAAATAGCTTTTCTTCTACTAATATCAAATCCTACAATAGCTCTATTGGGTCTGTTTATGACATCTGTTTTACGGTCAAAATAATCATTGATAATATTACCTCCAGCCATAATAAACATACACGATAAGCATAAGACTATAAATCCGATATCTGATAATCCGATATGGACATTATAGTAAAAATAAATCGGAATAATAATAGCATATTTCATTGCAAACATCGTTAATGCAACGACAAGGATGTTTTTCCATCTAATCAGTTTTAAAAAAGCTATCATAATGATTATGTTTAATTTTTTAAGTTGTAAATGAATCCTTACTCATCCAATTACCTTTTGCTCTTAAAACTTGTTCAACTATATCTCTTACACATCCTTCACCACCTTTTTTGTCTGAAATATATAATGATATTTCTTTTATTTCAGAAACAGCATCTGATGGGCAACAAGGTAATCCTATCTTTTTCATAATTAAGTAATCTGGGATGTCGTCCCCCATATAGAGTATTTTATTGTAATTTAGATTGTTTTTATTAACAATTTTTTCAAAATCTTCATATTTATTTGAAGACGCAATAATTGTGTTTTTTATTCCTAAGTTTTGAAATCTTAATTGAATGTCTTTATTTAATCCTCCTGAAATAATAAAAATTTTCATTCCTTTTTTTAAAGCATATTTAAGGACATAACCATCTTTTACATTAGTTGTGCGAAATAATTCGCCATTTTTCATAACAACAATTTGAGATGAAGATAAAACACCATCAATATCAAAAAACATTGCTTCGATATCTATCAGAATTTCTTTAAAATTTAAAGTTTTTAATCTTTCTTTTTCCATTCAATAATACTTTCTGTTAAAACTTTGTAAATGTTTGAGTATTGTTTCTTATCCTTTAATAAGTTTAGATGTTTATCTATTGTTTCGTAATCTTCTCTGATAGCCGGACCGGTTTGGGAATTTCCTGCCCCTGAGTTTACGATTTTGTAAAAACTTTGTTCCAAAAGAGGTTTTATAAGTTCTTTGCTTATTTCGTTTTCTTTAAGTAACGATTCGGACAGACTGACGCAATGATTCATGAAATTTGCAGCAAAAACTCCACATAAGTGCAGGGTTTTTCTACCTTTTTCATTTAAATTGTATGATTTGCAATTTAAAGAATCTACAATTTTTTCTAAAGATTGATATGTAAAATCATTTGAAGCCTCAATGCAGACAGGGACTTTAGAAAAATCTGTTTTTATCCCTTTTGTAAATGTTTGGAAAGGATAAAATACTCCGTAGTTTCTAGTTTTGTCTGCAAAAATTTCCATCGACTGACTTCCTGCAGTGTGAACGATGACAGGATTGTTTTTTACATTTATTTTATCAGACATTTCAAGATTTGCTACATCATTCATGCAGAAAAAATACATGTCAGCATCGGAGATTATATTATTTGGATTTGTGCAAAATTCTGTGTTTGCTGACTCTGCAAGTTCTTTTGTAGTTTCTTTGTTCCTGCCATATAATTGTTCAATTTTATAACCGGCAGAAAGTAATGCATCTGTAAGATGAAAAGCAACATTTCCTGAACCTAATAGAACTATTTTTGGCATAAACATTTTTTTGAATTTGCTATTACAAATCTACGTAAACTTTTTAATTAATGCAATTAATGAATTTTTTGAAATGATTTTGGTGTTATCGGTGCTCTGCACCT
>CAYUWD010000180.1:3302-4964 GCA_964448235.1 uncultured Bacteroidales bacterium
TTGGTGTTATCGGTGCTCTGCACCTATTGGTGTTGTCGGTGCTTTGCACCTATGGTGTTATCGGTGCTCTGCACCTATTGGTGTTGTCGGTGCTCTGCACCTGTTGGTGTTATCGGTGCTTTGCACCTGTTGGTGTTATCGGTGTTCTGCACTATGATATTTGGATGTTTGATATGAATGGTTTATGTTTTTTTGAATATATATTAAAACAATCTCAACCATTTTACAATTTCAAACGTCTACATTATCATTATCAGCATTTTATTTAACCTTATTTGTATATCACAAATTTTAATCGTAAATTGAGACATTGTTTTCAAAAAAATAGGATGAAAAATTTAATTTTACTAATTGCGTTTGTTGGTATAGCAACATTTGTATATTCTCAGTCTAATTCTGATGTTCGTGTAAATCAAATACTTGACTCCAGAGGGGAAATTGTATTCACTTTTAAGGCAAGTCCTGATGAAATTGGTGATTTTGTGAAGATTTTGTCGGTAGATCATTACGATGGAAAAGAAGTTGTTGCGTATGCAAATCGGACAGAATTTGATAAATTTCTTTCTATAGGGAAAGAATTTCAGGTATATGATGAGTATTATTCGGAAAAATCTTTGAGCATGGCAACTACTGTTGCAGAAATGTCAAACTGGGATAAATATCCTACATATGAAGTTTATGTTGAAATGATGCAGACATTTGCTTCAGATTATCCTGATATTTGTGTTCTAGATACTATTGGATATTCTGGTGATGGTCGGTTGTTACTTGTTGTAAAAATTTCTGATAATGTTAATGAAGATGAAGCAGAGCCGGAGTTTCTATATACGGGAATGATGCATGGAGATGAATTAGTGTCAGGAATGATGTTTTTACGATTGATTGATTATTTGTTAAATCAATATCAGACAGATTCTCAAATTACAGAGCTTATTAATAATATTCAAATATATATAAATCCATTTTCTAATCCTGATGGGACATATTCTGGAGGTAATACTACTGTTGCTGA
Source organism: uncultured Bacteroidales bacterium (assembly GCA_964448235.1). Taxonomy (GTDB): domain Bacteria; phylum Bacteroidota; class Bacteroidia; order Bacteroidales; family ML635J-15; genus Bact-19. Next base: position 4,315 of record CAYUWD010000180.1, read on the forward strand.
TGCTACACGAACTAATGGAGAGAATATTGATATGAATAGAAACTATCCGGATTTTATTGCAGGCGAACATCCTGATGAAAATCCGACAGCAGTGGAAACACAGTTAATGATAGATTTTGCGTCATCCAGGAATTTTGTAATGTCAGCCAATAGTCATAGTGGTGCCGAATTGTTAAATTATCCTTATGATACAGAGCCAACTTATCCTGCAGATAATGATTGGTGGCTTTTGGTTTGTAACGATTATGCAGATCTTGCTCATGATAATTCGCCATCTGGTTATTTAACAGATGAAGGTGGAGGTGTTACAAACGGTTACGATTGGTACACTGCTACAGGAACACGTCAGGATTATATGAATTTTTATGAACATTGTAGAGAAGTAACTTTAGAACTTAGCACAAAAAAACTTTTGGATTCTGAGGATTTACCTGATCATTGGAATTATAATCGTGATGCAATGATAAAGTATTTAGAACACGTAAGTTTTGGGCTTAGAGGATTAGTTACTGATTCAATTACTCATGAACCTCTTGAAGCAATGGTTTATATTGATGGTTTTGATACATTTAATTCGCATGTTTTCTCATTTCCGACTTATGGTGATTATTACCGATTGTTACATGAAGGGGACTATTCTGTTACATTTT
>CAYUWD010000181.1:0-4921 GCA_964448235.1 uncultured Bacteroidales bacterium
GCTTCATTTATTGTCCAAATAAAGTCCACTCCATCATCTGTAAAAAGAGTATCTTGATTATTAGTGAAGTAGGCTTCGAAAACACCAGTAGTGCCATCGAAAGTTTGACTAAAATAGGTATAACACTGAGCGTTCATTCCTATAAAACTCAAAAGTGCAATTGAAAGTGAGATAATTGTTTTCATGATTATAAGTTTTTAAATTATTATTCTTGTTTCTAATCTAATAACACAAGAATAATTTAAGGTTGCATCATTATTTATTTCTTTTTCTAGGTTTTTTAATTTTTACTGTTTCATTTACAACGGTCTTAACCGTGTCTGTTACTGTAATAGTCTGGCTTGACACTATTGTGTCATAAACAATCTCAATGTCTGTTTCAGATTTAGTAATGATTGGTTTAGTTTCAATTTGATTTAAATCTTTATCAGTATTTGAATCTGATTCTTCGATTGTTTTTTCTGTAATATTTTCTTCAATAATCTCTTCCTCTATATTTGTATCTGGTAACTCTGAATTGTAAATAGTTGTGTTTTCTTGAGTGGACTGGTCAAAAACAACTTCATTTGTTTGTGTGTTTTCTGATGTCTCAGTATATTCATTTTGAGTATTTAGGTTTTCTTCCGATAATTCTATTTCATTTTCGATTTCCTGGTTTGAGATAGTTTTATTGTCATTTTGAATCTTTGCATTGTTAATGTCTGATGTAATATTTTCATTAGTATTATCATTAAGAGAGTTTATTCCTACTACAAGCATTATACTTGCGCCAATAATAACAGGTGCCAGATAAAAAATATTGAAAGTTCCCGGATTAAACTTAAAGAAATTAAATCTGGTGACTTTTTTTGACATTTGCATACGAAGATTTTGCGAGACAGGAGCTTCGAAGTTTTCAAAGCTTTTGTTGAGCAAATCGTCTATATTGTTTTTATTTCCCATAATCTAAAAGTTTACAGCAATTTGTTCCTTACTGTTAGTTTTATTTAAAATTTCTTCGGTCTTTTTTATTAGAGCTTTTCGGGCTCTTGAAAGTTGAGATTTAGATGTGTTAACACTAATTCCTAGCTTTTCTGCTATTTCTGCATGTGAATATCCATCAAGAACATATAAGTTTAAAACCATTTTATAACCTTCGGGTAGTTCATTAAATATCTCAATGATACTCTCAGCGTCTAGGTCAGCATCCAGAACTCTATTATTTAACTTGTCTGAATATTCATCATCTTCTGCATAATCATTAAAACCATCTTCTAATTCGATAAAATGTATTTTCGAATTCTTTCGACAGTAATTTAATGCGTTATTTATCATTATTCTTTTCATCCATGCAACAAATGAACCTTGTTCTTTATAGTTTTTTATATTGTCGAGTATTTTAATGAATCCTTCTTGCAACAAATCATCAGCATCGGCATTATTGTTAACGTAACGAAGACAAACCCCTCTTAGCATTGGAGCATACTTGTCAAACAATGCCATTTGATGACGATGTTTTCCTTTCTTACATCCGGCTATTATTTTCCCGTCATTTGTCATACTCTAACAAGATAACAAACTTTTTTCTAATGGTTGCATTAAATTTTATACTTTTTGTGTTTTTGAAAACTGATAAGTGCTAAAAAATTCTATATTTGTTGACTTAATTATAAATTTGGCAATGCATAAAGTACGCTTTATTAGCTTTATTTTTTTGATTTTAATCTCTGGATATTTGATTGCACAAAATCAATATTCAAAAGATATTAAAATAGCTGAAAATTATATTCAAAGAGCAATGGAGCTAAAAGATATCAATTTGGACAGCTCTATTGAAAATCTTAATCAAGCTGAAAAAATTGCATTAGAGCAAAATAATGCAGATATCTTATCAGAAGTATATTTTTCAAAAGCTAAAGTTCTTGACACTTATCAAATGTATGATTCGTCAAAAGTATTTTATGAATTAGCAGCACCATATTTTCTTGAGATTGATGATACTTTGTCAGCAGCCAAATGCTATAATAACGTCGGTGTTACAGATTACTATTATGGGCGTTTTGAACAAGCTTTACTTGTTTATGATAAAGCATTAGACTTATTAAAATATTCTGATGAGCCAATATTAAAGTCAAAAATTGCGAATAATTTGGGGCTTATAAATAAAGCTCTTGGCAATTATACAGAAGCCATTAGTCAGTTTCAGGAAGTTATTTCCTTAAATGAAAAAGTTGGAAATAATGACGGGATTGCTAGTGGTTATTGGAACATTGGAAACATTTATTGGGAATATAAAAGTTCCGAAAAAGCATTAGAAAACTATAATAAAGCATTGGAGTATTTTGCAAAAACAGGTGATACTGAATTTGTTGCATCTGTCTATAATAATATAGGTTTGGTTTATCATGAGCAGGGGAAAGATGAGGATGCAATATCAAATTATGATAAAGCAATAAATATAAGTAAAAAAAATAATGACGATATAAGTCTTGCAACCGGCATAATGAACAAAGCAGTTATTATTGATGAAACCGGTGATTATAATAGCTCTGAAGAGCTTTTTACTGAAGCATTGCAAATTTTTGAAAAGAACTCTTATGGATTAGGAGTATTTGTTTGTAAATTAAATCTTAGTGGAATATACGCTGTAAGAGACCAGCATGAGCTTGCAATAAAAACTGTTTTAGATGCTTTAAATATCGAAGGGATAGAGCAACCAATAAAGTATTTATCTGAGGGATATTTAATTTTAGCACAAAATTATAGTGAAATTGGAAGCTTTAAAGATGCAAATACATATTATCAAAAATATTTTGATATCCAGGATACAATTTTTGGGACTGAAATAAAGAAACAGGTTGCGGAGTTACAGGCAAAATATGAATCAGATAAAGATAAAGCTCAATTAGAACTTTACGAACAACAAATGAAAATACAGAATCTGGAACTTGAACATAAGGAAAAGCAATTTCATTTAACTGCCTTAATTCTTATTCTAAGTTTGATTTTCATCTCATTTTTAGTTATACTATATTCTCAAAAGCAGAAATCCTATTTGGCACTGGTAAAACAAAATGTTGATATTGCTAAAAAGGATATAGAAAAAGAAATTATTTTAGACGAGGCTGCCAAAAACGATTTAAGTAAACAAAACAATCCACTACTTTGTGATGAAAACAAAAGCGAATTCCAGAAAAAGCTGGATAATCTAATGCTTAAGGAAAAAGTTTTCATCAGAAAACAAATAACAATCAACGATTTGGCAAAATTACTTGAAACTAACCGAAATTATTTGTCGGAATTTATAAATGAGCATTTTAATACGAATTTTAATAATTTTATAAATGAATATCGCGTAAAAGAGGCAAGAAAATTATTGCTAATAAATGAATATCGGAATTACACCATAGAAGGAATTGCGGACACAGTAGGCTTTCATACAAAAGCAACTTTTAATAGTGCTTTTAAGAAAATTACTGGTGTTACGCCATCATTTTTTAGAAACAATTCGCATAAAATTTATAAACTGATGTTAATTGAACATGAATCTAAGGTATTGAAAAAGAGACAAATATAAATATAGAGTGTATAAATTGTGCAATTTGCACATGCCCAATTTGATTTTTTGGCAAAAGTGTCTGATATTTGTAATGTATAATTCTGAAAAAATATTAAACTGAAAAACTATGAAAAAATTATTATTATTAACAACAGCAATTGCAGTTAGCATTTTAACATTTGCACAACCTTCTCAAGGTACAATGACTGCAAAAATTAAAGGAGACGACAGTTCTATTACAAGTGTTGAATTCATTGGTAGTGGAACAATTAAAAAAGAATACGATAATGGTGCTTGGCACAATTATTTTTATCAAAACTACAAAACCAGATCAAATACAGAGTATCCGGGTATTACACATGTTTACAGCGGAGTTATTAGATATGAAAATAATGTGTTCAATAAATACCTTATTGGAGATAGTTGGTATGAAGGTGTTCCGGATCCTGATAAAAGCGAAATTCTGGAAATGTTAAATGCAGACCTTATAGGCTATTTTCATCGAAATACTTATAATGAAATAGTAGGAGAAGTATCTGAGATTACTTTTCCAGAAGATCCAGAATATCATTGGCATACATTAAGTTCTGTGTCATTTTTAACCAAAGTAACTTATTCCGAAAAAATTTCTTATACAAAGGTTCGTAAAGCTGAACACACTATCGAAGTACGCCTGTATTCTGATGGTTATAAAGAGCCATGGAAAAGCTTTAATACCTCAAAGAAAGATGAAAATCAAGGTAAAGATTTCGGTGAGATAATTGAATATACACAAGAAGAGATGGAAAATATGAAGACTCTTGCTGAACTTGATGCTGAAAATGCAGCAAAAAGTTTTCTAGCAAGCTTACCTGAAGTTAAAGAGCCTCCCGTATTTCAATCAGATAAACAATTATTTTACTATATCCACGAAAAATTGATGACAGAAGAAACAGAGGATGTAAAAGCTCATCTTTATAAAGTTATGGATAAATCTGTATATGAAGAAAACAGTACAGTTTTATTAAAAAGCTGGGCACAAGGCTGGTACGATAAAGTAACAAATAATCACGATGCTTATAAAACTGCACATTGTATGTATCCTACTGTAAAAGCTTATCAGGATGGTATGATTACTTTTTATGACAGAGAAAATAGAAGAATGTTAAGAATAACAGGTTCTCAGGCAGATGGTACATGGAAGTTAACACAGATAGATTTTCATCCTGCTAACTCTACAGAACTTGAAAGAATGAAAGATAATGACGCAAATTGTGGCGAAAAACCTGATTTAGCTGTTCAGGAAATAATAAAATATGAAATTGGAGACTGTGTAGAAGGTAAATTTAGACAAGGGTGGTTACGAAGTACTATTACAAAGAAGGATACAAATTTTGATAACCG
>CAYUWD010000182.1:0-4881 GCA_964448235.1 uncultured Bacteroidales bacterium
ACAAACCATTTTTATTACAAATACTATCTATTTGATTTATTTCTGTTTCAAAAAAACCACTAAAAATAATAATTGCTCCTTTACTCATATATTTTGAATAAATCGGAATGTCTCTCTTAAGAATATTTAAATTTATATTTGCAAAAATAAAATCATAATTTTTGCGAGGAATAGAAGTTGCATCTCCACGAATAGCAATAACATTATTTATATTATTCCTAACTGAATTCTCAATTGTGTTTTCGTATGCCCATTCATCAATATCAACAGCTACTACGGCATTTGCTCCAAGCAACGAGGCATAAATAGATAAAACTCCAGTTCCACAACCCATATCTAATACTGAAGATTCAGAGAAAGAATAATCTGAAATTAATTCACACATCATATGTGTAGTAGCATGATGACCTGTCCCAAAAGACATCTTAGGTTCAATAATTATTGTAGTTTCAGTATCAAATTCCTGTTCATGAAATGGTGCTTTTATTGCCAATTTATTTCCTACAACTATCGGATTATAATTTTCTTCCCATTTTTGATTCCAATTTTGTTGTTCTATTTCTGTAAACGAAAAATCTAAACTAAAATCATTCAATAACATCTCTGTTTCTTTTTCATCAAACGAATCCTTAGAAATATATGCCATAAGAACTCCTTTGCTTTCAGAAAAACTCTCATATGATTGTTCTGCTAAAAAAGCAATAATAATTTCTTTAAGAGACTCTTTATCTTCGGGAATATCAATACTTAGTTCAATATAATTCATTATATTGTATTATAAATTTGGATAAAATCGTCTTTTTTCAAAGATGCACCTCCAACTAGACCTCCATCTATATCTTTCTGGGCAAATATTTCTGATGCATTTGATGGTTTAACGCTTCCGCCATACAAAATTGAAATGTTGTTTGCATTTTCACTACTATACATTTTAGAAAGAACTTTTCGAATATACATATGCATTTCCTGTGCTTGTTGAGGACTGGCAGTTTTTCCTGTTCCAATAGCCCACACAGGTTCATAAGCAACTACAGTATTTAAAATATTATGATTATCTGTTTGAGCTAATGATTTTTCAATCTGATTGCCAACTATTTCGAAATGCTTCCCACTTTCTCTTTGCTCAAGGGTTTCGCCACAACAGATTATTGGGATCAAATTATTTTCATAACATTGCAAAGCTTTTTTCGCAATAAGCTCATCTGTTTCTCCAAATATTTGTCGTCTCTCACTATGTCCAACAATAACATATTCGGCTCCAAGCCCTTTTATCATAGAGACAGACACTTCTCCAGTATATGCACCTTTATCAAATTCTGAACAATTTTGGGCAGCAATTGATATTATTTTACGATCTACAGCTTGCACACATGATTCAATGTGAGTAAATGGAACCCCTATTACAATTTTAACATTTTCATCAACAGTAATCTCTCGAAAATACTTATTAATACCTGTAATCAAACTTTTCCCCTCAGCAACAAGAGTATTCATTTTCCAATTTCCGGCAACATATTTCTTTCTCATATTAGATTAGTTATTATTAATATATTTTTTCTTTAACATCCATGTATAAAAGATATGGAAAACTGTCATAAATAACAAAAACGCAAGAATATATGTTAAAGATATTACATTCTCAGCCTTTGATTTTTGTATTGATACTGACCTACTTAAAAGATCTTTTCTCATATCATCTACATCAGGAATATTTTTAGATGACCATTTGTCAATAATAGTTCCATTTTTTAATAAAATCAGTCCGGGATTAGACCTAACGACTGTTTTTAATGTAATTGGATCTGTATTATAAAAATCATATATTGGATCATTTTCTTTAATAAACTTTTCTATATCTTCAGCATTTGATGCAGTCAAACAATAAAAATTCAATGATTCCTGTTGACAAAAAGCAGCAATTTCATTAATTTTATCCAAATTTTCTGATTTAACATCATCAATATGGGTCATTACAACAAAGAAGTAATAATTTTCATCTTCTAAAACCAGATCTGTGATATCTTCTCCATAAGGGATAACTGTTCCTAATGTTTCTATCGGATATGTCGCATCTAAAAAGATATAATCATTACTTGGACGTTCATAAACAGTAAAACTTTCTTCATCTCCTAAAGGGCTAATATATAGTAAATCTATCATTGATGGATCAAGCTCTGATTCATAAACTACTTCTTCAAAATACCATGTACTATCCGGCAAACTCTCTACAGTAAAATCTTCTGATTCACCATCTTTGGAATAAACAAATTTTGCATCATATAGATTAACATATAATTCATCAGCAGATTCTTGACTATAACCCGGTACATATATCGGTTCAATTGTAAAATCATGAATAGGTGGACGATAGCCTTCTTTAACTAATCGATGTTCAGCATCTACAAAGTTCCATGTAGAGTCCGGCAAATTATCTTCATTAAATTCTTTTTGTTCACCATTCTTTTCATATACAAACACACTTTCATATACATCAACATTGTCTTTTTCCTCATCTGGGACAATCATACTTTCAGGAATATTTGCACCAATATGATATGGTCTAAAATCTATTATCGGCAAATTATTTAAACAATAAAATGAGAGCCAAAAACAAAATCCAGCAAACACAAAACCTAATGTCCATTGCCAAAATGGACTATAAGCAGGTTTATATTTTTTTCGTTGCCAAAAAATAATAACTACAAAAACATCAATAATTACATTTTTAAAGAATGTTTGCCAATTTGTTAAAATAAGTGCATCTCCAAAACATCCACAGTCAGAAACAGGATTAGCTGCTGCCAACCATAATGTTAATGGAGTGAACAAGCCCATAAATAATAACAGACCCCAAGAAGCAATCTTAGGCACTAAATTAAAAAGTAAAGCAATACCTAAGACTAACTCTGCAACACATAACAAAATCGCAAAAGTTAAAGCTGCTCCACTCAAAAATTCCAAATTCATAGCAACAAAATAATCAGTAAATTTGTATGCTGATCCAAGAGGATCTACAACTTTCACAAATCCAGAATAAATAAATACTATTCCTATTATAACCCTACTAAAGTTTCTTAAAAATTTCATTTTTTAACCTTTTTAACTTAAATCAAACTATATTTTTCTAACTCACGTATTATCAATTTTGATATTGCTTCTGGTGAAGACATATCATTATTACTATCACTACAATTAATCCTAATAAATTTTTCATCTTTTTCAACTGCCTTCAAATAAGTTCTTTTAACTTTTTTCTGAAAATCCAAACTAGCTTCATGAATATCAATTTTTCCATCTAGATACTCTCTATCTTTACCTTTTCTATTTTCAGTCAGGCGTTTTCTTGTAAAATCAAAAGGGACATCTAAAAATATACTTAAATCAGGTTGAGGAATTTTAAAATAATTATACTCTAAATCAAAAATCCACTCAAACAATCTATCAGCCTCTTCATCATTACTAAGTTTAGCACATTGAAATCCAATATTTGAATAAACATAACGATCATTTATAACAACTTTACCACAAGATTGCCACTCAGTAATTTTGTTAGCCAAGTTATATCTATCCCCCGCAAAAAGTAAAGCAACAAGATATGGATTAACTTGATTTAATCCACCAAATTCTCCTCGCAAAAATCTGGAAATCATGTTTCCAAATATTTTAGAATCTGTTGTTGGAAAATGAATATACTCCGACTCTGTTCCTTTTTCTGCCAGATATTGCTTTAACAACTCTATTTGAGTCGATTTACCTGCACCATCCAAACCTTCAATTACAATAAAAGACATAAAACTTTAAGTATAATATTAGACAATTTTGCCAAATTTATAAAAATTCGAGAAGTATTCAATTATAAATTAATGCATTTTTATTAACTCTGCTAAACAACAATTAAAATTATGACAAAAAACAGCATATCGTATTTTATTTAAAAGAAGCCTTTAATTATATTAATAATAATTTATATTTCCGTTCATTCTTTTTTATAACTACTCAACTTTTTTCAATCAATTTACTAATTTTGCAAACAAAATACTAAACGTGACAATAAATCTAAAAGGTAATATAATTAATCTTGATATTCCTTTGGTAATGGGAATTATAAACATTACTTCTGACTCTTTTTATGATAAAAGCAGACACCTCAAAACCAAAAATATTTGTACTACTATTCAAGACATGTTTGATAATGGAGCAGATATTATTGATATTGGTGCAATGTCAAGCAGGCCAGGAGCCAAAATAATTAGTGAAAAAGAAGAAATCAAAAGATTAATTCCTATTTTTGAAATTATTAAATCGGACTTTTCTAATAACTTTTTTTCAATTGATACAATACGAGCTTCAATAGCAGAAAAATCAATAAACAATTATGGCTTTTCAATGATTAATGACATTAGTGGCGGAGAATTTGACAATAAAATGTTTAGTACTATAGCTAATTATCAAGTACCATACGTTATTATGCATATGCGTGGAACTCCTGAAAACATGCAACAAAAAACAAATTACAAATCCCTTATTGAGGAGATAATTTTTTATTTCTCGAAAAAAGTTCAAAAATTAAACAATTTAAATGTTAATGATATCATCATAGACCCAGGATTTGGATTTTCAAAAACTATAGATCAAAACTACGAATTATTAAAAAACTTTGATAAATTCAAAATTTTTAATTTACCCATATTAGCAGGCTTATCAAGAAAATCCATGATCTGGAAACAATTAGATACATCTGTTAATGAGTCTTTAAATGGCACTACAGTTTTAAACACTATTGCACTACAAAATGGAGCCAATATTCTTAGAGTTCATGACGTTAAAGAAGCCAAAGAAACAATATCATTACTGTATAAAACTATAAATTCAAGGTGAATT
>CAYUWD010000183.1:0-4483 GCA_964448235.1 uncultured Bacteroidales bacterium
GTAATGTCAACACCCCATAATCTGCTACCTTGCATTCCAAAATAATTGTACCATTCCATATTTCCAACAGAATCTGTCTTTATAATTAAGTAAGAATCATCAACCATTGATTGGCTTAAATACCCGACTCCTATGTATCCAGAATCTACAGTTTGTTTTCCATCAGTAAAGCCAATCCCATAATCAAGGGTATATCTTTTATCAAACACAATAGATTCCTGAGCCTGCACAAAAGTGCTTATCAAAACACTTAAAATGGTTGCTACTAAAATTTGTTTTTTCATTGCCTATATTTTATTAATGTTTAACACTTAGTTTACCGGTGTAAACCTTATTTTCACTTTTTATATTTACTATGTAAATGCCTTGCGAAAAGCCTGATACATTTATTTGACTTAAACCTATATTGTTTGTTTTCTCAAAAACTTTTTGTCCGGTTATGGTATATATCTCAAGATCGAAAGTTGTACTGTTATCTGATGTTTCAATACTAACAAAATCGCTTGCCGGATTAGGATACAATAAAACATCAAGTGCAAACTGTTGTTGAGCTACTGAGTTTTCCCAACCGGGATTGTAATTGCCATTACCAAGGCTGTCGGTTTTAACAATCCAACTGTTTATATAACCATCGAGGGCATTACTGCCGCAAAAAGCTATTCCTCCATCATTTGTTAAAATTAAATCGTTTGGCCAATTGGTATTATATTGCCCCCCTATGGCTTTTTGCCATAACAGTTCTCCATCGGTAGTATATGACTGTAATAATACATCATAATACCAATTATCAAAGCCCAAAGGAGTATCAAACATTGCTGTTACACAAATTTTATATTCATTCATTATGCAAATATTTTTAACCCCCAAAGTATTGCCGTACTCTATAGGAATTGAATAAACAACATCCCCATATTCGTCATATTTTACGATAAGCCCGTTATATGAATCGTCTGGATATTCCGGTGGATGTTCATAAAAGGCTCCCGAAACATAAATATCTCCTGTTGAGGATATTGCTAAATCTTGAAAATTTGAGTATTCAATATCAAAATATTCTTTAAAAAATATCAAATTTCCATTTTGACCTAGTTTTATAATTACTCCCCGTTCAGGAGCATATTCTTTGCCCAATTCCCACTCATAAGTTGCTTTACCAACAGCCACATAATCCCCATCCGGGGTTTCTGCGATAGATTCTACCCAAAAAGTATTGTTTATATAATTGGAGTGCCATGTCCAGAGGGTATCTCCATTTAAATCGGTTTTTACTATATAGGGGTTTGTGTACCCATTTGTTCCTATATAACCGCCGGCAATAATATTGTTGTCGGTAGTGGATAATACTGTGAAAAATTTTGTTTCATACTCGAAACCTTCGATTCCTTCCGGATTATAAACATGATGCCATATTGTATCTCCCTGATCATTATATCTAATTATAATTGAGTGACCATCCCAATCTTCATTATTATTATTATATCCTGCTCCTACAAATCCTTCATCTTCTAAAAGATCTATTTTCATTAATGTACTATGTTTTATCCCGAAGTAATTATACCATTGCATTTCGCCGTATTTATCGGTTTTATACAGCAGGTATGCATCGTCATAAAATGTAAGCCCCACTGCACCACATGCAATAAACCCGCTGTCGGGAGTTTGTCTTAGCCCATGTGCTCCAGACCCATAACCATCAATATTGTGCATACGGTCGAACATAATACTTTCTTGTGAAAAACTTAATAAACTAAAAGTTAGTATTATTGTCGTTAAAATTAGTTTGTTGGTTTTCATATTTTGGGTTTTTAATGATTCATTCCTTTATAATACAAGCTTAGTTTTATTTCAACATTAACCAAACAATACATATCGCCCCCCCCTAAATATATATAGAATGCAAAGTTATACAAAAGTATTTATAAAGATAGTTTTAAAAGATTGTATGAGCAAATGAAATTCATTATTATTTTAAAATTGTCCATAATTTATGGTTAATATATATAAAAAATGCACGATGGTGTACCTATTCAGAGGTTTTAATTCATTAGTCCTGATAATATATAAAAGAGTGTTTTGCTTTAATGCTATACAAAGTATTAAAAAAAGAATTCATATATTAGTACCCGGTGATGAGTTATAACTGAGTATAAGTTTGATGAAATAAATTATTTTGAAGAAATAGCTGATTTAATAGGAATTTAATTACAAAATTTACTAAAGCATAGAATTAGATTTTAACTTGATTATATGATAGAAAAGAAATTATTGTTTAATTTTAACTTTGGTTAAAGTTTTTCCAGAGTATTACCAATTACTCAAACGCGATCAGAGTCGCGCTGAGCAAGGAAAATTGCTAATCTGATTGGAATTTAGTCAGTCATTTCTTTTAAAACTAAATTAATGTGACCATTAAGATTAGTGTTTAATTTAACTTGGCGAAGTTCTTCATTGTTTATGGTAATTGTGTTTTGAATCAATGCATGGAGTTTTTCAATTTTCCCATCAGGAAACCAAACCTTACAAATTGACAATTCTTTAAATCGATATGCATTCCATTCTTGCTCGAAAATTCTTGGAATTGCTATTACTGGAATATTATGGTTTATTGCTTGATAAAAAGTTCCATTTCCTCCGTGACATATTATTAAGTTCAGATGATTTGCAACTTCATCGTAATTTATAAAATTGGTGTAATAAATATTATCTTTTTGCTCATCTGATTGTGATCCTGTAACTACTATATTATAATTATTCCAGAATTTATCTTTTAGATTACCTACACTTGGAGTTTTTCCAGTACTTCCCATTGTGATAAGAATGTTTTTTTTATCTCTTTTATTTTCTAAAAATTCTAAAAGTTTGGGATTTGATGACATACATTTAAAGAGCAAAGGCCCGCAATAATCAGTTTTTGCAGGAAGGTTTACTGAAGGAAATATTTCAGGGTCATCACACAAGAGGTTATAAGTTCCTGCAAATTCGTCAAATAAATCTTTGTATTCGTTTAAATGAAGTTCTTTTCTAATTTGACGAAAAGGACGGTGGACGTTTCTTAAGGTTTGTTTTTCGACAGATTTTACAATTCTATGCCAAGCTAGTTTTGGGACACCTGGCTTAAATAGATTTGCTCTGTGATTATGAGGGACGGGTCTGTGACCCTTATAAGAATGTGTTAGATAAGCATTTAAAATACTGATTAATGGAGTATTACAATATTCTGACGCAATACGTAACCCAAGAAAAGTATCACCAATTATATAATCTGGATTTTCTGATTTTATTATATCAATCAGACTATTAACAGTGTCACTTACAGACTTGTAATTGATCCATGAAAAATCAAAACTTTCTGACTTATCTATTGCTGTACTATAAGAGTTTAGCGCTTTGTGAGTAAGTTTATAATTGTTCTGTTCTACAAAATTATCGTATTTGCCGGATTTAAGAAAAACAATTTCTACCGGCAAATCAATATTATTTACCAGTTCAATACATCTAAGATAATGTGCTAAAAGATTATATGGTATAACTAATATTTTCATATATAAAAAAAGACTGCTCTATTTTGAACAGTCTTTTTAAGTAAAAATGTTTTTACTATTCAGGATGAATTGCTTCTACTGGACATACGTCAGCGCAAGCGCCACAATCTGTACAAACATCAGGATCAATTACATAGATATCACCTTCAGAAATTGCCTCAACAGGACATTCATCAATACATGTACCACAAGCAGTACAATCATCACTAATTTTATAAGCCATTTTGTATAATTTTTAAATTAATAAATTAAAATTTATAGATACAAACATAGTTTAGATTTTTTTAAAAAGAAAAGGAATAAACTGTTTTTTTGGAAGTTTAGAATGGGTCTAAATAGAGAATGTGATGTTTTTTGTCTAGCTTTTTATTTGATATGTTTCAATGGAAAAATGCTAACCTTTTAGGTAGTTTTATTCTATTTTTAAAAATACAAGGTTTTGTTAATTATAATACTGTTACTTTTATTAACTGTACAACATAAGTAAGCTTGCTTATCATGGTTCTATTTTTCAAAAGAGTGTGTATGATTGCTTTAGTCCTCATGATCGAAGCGAATAACAATTATGTTTTCTTGATTTTCATGTTTCTTTCATGTGCGTATTGAGGATTTCGAAGTATCAAACAAGAGCGGAAATCAATTTAGCAGCATAAGTATTATATAATTTTGCTAATTCTGTAATTCTTTCCATTAAATTACTTCCGTGATATGTTGGGGTAGGTTGTGAGGGTTAAAGTCGTTCGTGATAGAATCGGAATTTTTTTTATATTTGTATATAAATGTTACCCTTATTGATGTGGGAGTTCTCTAAGTCTTATTATTAAATTTTTATTATGAATAAATAATAAAGTAATAATAGTTACAGAACAATAATTTATCGGAGTTGTTTATTATACAGATTTTACGGAATTAAGATTTGTTAAGAATAAAATTAAAATGTT
>CAYUWD010000184.1:0-4475 GCA_964448235.1 uncultured Bacteroidales bacterium
AGAACGGCGAATGGGTTGGCCTGGATGTAAAAGCAATGAGGACCCAGAAAGACGGTTTCGATCTTTTCTGATGGAAAAGTTCATGGTTCTTATTTATTTAGTAAGAAAAATAAAAAATGTAGAATTGTTCCTGAATTAATGAAAGGGTTCAATTATAAATATTACATATATACTCAAAATGGTGTAAAAGCAAAATTTGCATTGTTTACAGGACAATAAAAAAACCGGATTAACCGGTTTTTTTACATTGCAGCAAGTAATAAATTAATATCTTTCGAGAAAATTCCATGAGTTTTTCCGATATGTTCGTCTGTAAGTATTCCATTAAATAAATATACTCCAGATCGTATACCTGAATTGTTTTTTAAGTAATTGTTTAATCCTCCGGCTTCTTGTATATTTAGTAGTTTCGAAGCAATGATATTGCTAATAGAATAAGATGCTGTGCGCGCTACTCTTGAAGCAATATTTGGCACACAATAATGGATTACACCATGTTTTGTATATGTTGGCTTATTGTGAGTTGTAGGAATACCCGTTTCAACAATACCACCTTGGTCTATTCCGATGTCAATTATGACAGAGTTGTTTTTCATTTGTTTAACCATATCTTCTGTAATGATAATTTTTGGTTTTTTATTGTGAATTTTGAGGGCTCCAATAACAACATCTGCAGATTTTAATGAGGAGCATAATATTTTATTGTGAATAGTGGAGGTATATAATTTTTTCCCTATATGTTGTTGTAATTTATCTAATTTAGAAATAGAATTATCAAATACTTTTACTAAAGCTCCAAGAGATTTTGCTGTTTGTGCGGCATATGTGCCAGCTGTTCCGGCTCCAATAATAACAACTTCTGTTGGAGAAACGCCAGTAAGACCACCCAGCATTTCGCCTTTCCCATCATGAATATTACTTAAGTATTCAGAGGCAATTAGTATTGATGATCGTCCTGCAATTTCGCTCATAGATCTCATAATAGGATTTATTCCGTGAGAGTCTTTCATTGTGTCAAAAGCAATGGCAGTTATCCTTTTCTTAATTAATTGTGTAAAGTATTCTTTCTCCTGACAGTTTGTGTGCAAAGAAGTAATAATTATTTGATTCCCTTTTAATAAGTCCATTTCTTCTTTGGTTAAAGGGAGAACTTTTAAAACGATATCACATTTTGCTACTTCAGATTTTCCAATTGCTATTTGAGCTCCCGATTCTGAAAACTGTCTGTCACTAAAATTAGCACCAATGCCAGCTCCTTGTTCAATTAAAATATTGAAACCTTGATTTATTAATTGTTCAACAGCTAATGGGGCTATTGGTATACGGTGTTCTATTCCACTATTGTCTGAAAAAACACCAATTTTATAAGATTTTTTTTCTTTTTTTAATTCAAGAGTTTCTTCTTGAGGCATCATTATTGCTCCATGAATAAACGTACCTGATTGGTTTGTAGAATAATCAGTCATAATTTCCCTTTTTTGTTTTTACAAGATACAAAAATTAGTAGATTTAAGCAATTAAATAATTTTATAAAGAATGAGTTCTAAAACTATTTAAATTAGATTATTTTATTAGTTCAAAATCTATTTGTTTCTTTTGTAAACTCACGTTTGTTATTGAGACTTTAACAGTGTCTCCTAGTCTATATGTTTTATTGTTATATTGTCCATAGATACAATATTCTTCTTGATTATATACGTAAAAATCGTCATTTAAGGTTCTCATATGAACAAGTCCTTCACATCCATTTTCTGATAGTTGAACAAAAAAACCCCATTCAGTAACACCTGAAATAACACCTCCAAATTGTTCTCCAATTTTGTTTTGTAAAAATTCAACTTGTTTATATTTTATAGAACTTCTTTCTGCTAAAACTGCTTGTTGTTCTTGAAAAGAACAGTATTTACATTTTGCTTCTAGATTTGTTATGTCAGGTTTTTTATTTTTTAAATAATCGTATAAAAGTCTATGAACCATTATGTCAGGGTATCTACGAATAGGTGAGGTAAAATGTGTATAATAATCAAATGAAAGACCATAATGACCAATATTTTTTGTTGTATAAACAGCTTTTGACATAGCTCTTACTGCTAAATTTTCGATAATATTTTGTTCAGGCTTACCTACAATATTTTTTACAATTTCATTCATGGATTTTGATAATGAAACATTATTTGATGTGTCAATAGAATAACCATAACGAGAAATAAATCCGGAAAAGCTTTCTAATTTATCTAAATTTGGCTCTGCATGTACACGAAACACAAATGTATTTGTCGATTTCCCAATGTGTTTTGCTACTATTTGATTTGCTAATAGCATAAATTCTTCAATTAGATTATTTGCTTCTTTTGAAACCTTAAAATAGATGTCTGTTGGAACTGCATCTTTGGAAAGAACAAATTTAACCTCATTGTGTTCGAAATTGAAAGCACCTTTGTTGAATCTGTTTTTCCTAAGTATTTGAGTAATTGTATTTAAAGTGGAGATTTCATTAGAGTATTTCCCGTTTCCAGTTTCAATTATTTTTTGTGCTTCGTCATAAGTAAAACGCTTATTTGACTTAATAATCGTCTTGTCAATTTTATAATTTATTACTTCTGCTTTTTTGGTTATCTCAATTATTACAGAAAAGCATAACTTTTCTTCATTTGGTCGGAGTGAGCATAAATAGTTTGATAATCTTTCTGGAAGCATTGGCACAACACGATCTACAAGATATACAGAGCTTGCTCTGTCGTATGCTTCTTTGTCTAGCTCACTATTGTATGTGAGGTAATGTGACACGTCAGCAATGTGAACTCCAACTTCAATATTACCATTTTTTAATGTCTTATATGATATTGCATCATCAAAGTCTTTTGCATCTTCTGGATCAATTGTGAAAGTAAGTATATCTCTAAAATCTAAACGAGTTTCATAATCATATTGTGTGAATTTTTCTTGGATTTTTTTTGCTTCATTTTCAATTTCATCACTAAATTTTGAAGGTAAATTAAATTCAGCAAGAATGGCGTGCATTTCTACATCATTATCTCCTGGAAATCCTAAAATTTCAATAACTTTTCCGCTTGGGTTTTTTGATTTTTTGTGCCATTCAGTTATTTCAACAATAGCTTTTATGCCATTCTGAGCATTATTTAGTTGATCAATAGGAATAAATATGTCAAAAATCATTTTATTACTATCTGGAATTAAAAATGCATATCGTCCTGATATTTCAATTGTACCAACAAATTGTGTTTTTGCTCTTTTGATTATTTCAACAACTTCTCCTTCAACTCTGTTTCTGGATTTTTTAGCATATAGACTTATTTTTACAGTATCTTTATGTAACGCAGTATTTAGATTAGCGAATGAAATAAAAATATCTTCACTTATTTCGTCAGAATTGACAAAAGCATTTCCATTTTTATTCATATTAAGTTCCCCAATTATAAAACCAACTTTTGATTTTAATTTATATTTACCTCTAGAAACTTCTTTTAAACTACCAGCATTGGTCAATTCGTTTAGAATTTTTGTGATTAAAGCTCTTTGATTAGAATCTTTTATAGACAGCAAAGATGATAATTGCTTATAATTATATTCTTTATGTGGACTGTTTGAGAAAACCCCAAGTATTTTTGTTGTTAGTGATTTCTTGTTCTCGGCACGATGTTTTGTAGAGTTTTGTTTTTTCATTTTTTTGGCATATTGTTTGTAATCTATTTGACAGAAAAAAAATCTTTGAATAAAAGTTGAATTTATAATAAAAAACTGTATTTTTAACAAATAAATTAATTAAATAAATAAATAAATTTTATTACCATGAAAACAACTACAATTACAAAAAGCATTTTAATCGTGGCAGTACTAGGTTCAGCATTAGCATTTTCTTCATGTAAGAAAAATAAGGATGTTATCAAACCAGATAAAGATGCGAAGGAAATTATTATTCCTTGTAAGGATGAAGGCCGTTCAGATAAGAACTATTTTAGAGCTGATGCTAGTGCAACATCTCAAGACATGAGTTTGTCAAGAGAAAAAGCTTTAACTGCATCAAAACAAAGAGTAGCAGGATTGATTAACACAAAAATTAAATCTGTTACCGATCGTTATGTTAATGAAACAGAAGTTGGAACGAATTCAGATTTTGAGCAAAAATTCGAGAATTTAACAAGAGAAGTTGTAAATCAAACTTTAGTTGATATTGCAATTGTATGTGAGAAGAACTTTCAAGAAGCAACAGGAAAGTATACAACATATATTGCAATAGAAATTAGTAAAGATGTTATGTTAAATGGTATTGACAAAGGGATTACTAAAGATCAAAAGCTAAGAGTTGATTATGACAAAATGAAATTCGAACAGATTTTTAATGAAGAAATGGAAAAATTGGGTGACGAAAGTGGATATTAATATATCCTAAAAAATATAAATAAAAACCGTCTTGTATTTATTATTAAGACGGTTTTTTATTTTTTATTTTAAAT
>CAYUWD010000185.1:0-4439 GCA_964448235.1 uncultured Bacteroidales bacterium
TGACGGATGACGGATGACGGATGACGGATGACGGATGACGGATGACGGATGACGGGTGACGGGTGACGGGTGACTGATGACGGGTGACAGGTGACAGGTGACAGAAGTTTTCGCTATACATAAAACAAAAAACCAGAAGAAATCTTCGGGTTTTTTGTTATCCACTGTTGTTACAGTAAAGCCGTACGGCGTGCGGCTTTACTGCATATTACTTCGGTCTTACGTCTTCTTTTATTTCAAGCTGGCAATCTGCTCATTTAATATTTTGATCTTCGCTTCAGCATCGGATTGTTTTTTACGTTCAATCTCAATAACTTTTTCAGGTGCATTATTAACAAAACGTTCGTTACCAAGCTTTTTCATTACTGAATTTAGAAAACCTTCGGTATATTTTAGTTCTTCTTCAAGTTTCTTAATTTCTTCCTCTTTGTTTATCTCAATTGGAATAAAATACTCATGAGATTTAACAAGGAAACTAGCTGCCATTTCGAGCTTTTCTTCAATTTGGAGTATCTCTGAAAGATTACCAAGTTTTACAATAACTGAATCAAATATAGAATTGTATTCTCCATGTTTTATGATATTCAAGCTAAGTTTATCGCGCATAGGGATATTCTTATCCTGACGAATATTTCTTATATTTCCTACAATCTGCATACAATCTTCAAATTGAGAAATAAGCTTGGCGTTTGCTTTCTCAACCTCCGACCACTTTGCAATGACAATTGATTCAGCATCTTCATCATTCTTCAAAAACTGCCACAATTCCTCAGTAATAAAAGGCATAAATGGTGATAGTAATAAAGAAAGCTTCTTAAAGAACTCGAGCGTTTGATTATAAGTCTGAGCATCTATAGGTTTCTGATATTCTGGCTTAACAATTTCCAAATACCATGAAGAAAAATCGTCCCAGAATAATTTATATACAGTCATAAGAGCCTCAGAAAGTCTAAAGTCATCATATTGTTTATTCAAGCTTTCTATTGTCTCATTAAGCTTTGCATTAAACCATTCAATAGCAACCTTTGAGTGTTCAGGTTGTTCAATATTTTCGTCAACTTCCCAATTCTTTACTAAACGGAAGGCATTCCAGATTTTATTAGCAAAATTACGCCCCTGTTCCGGTAAACTATCATCATAAAGCAAGTCTCCACCTGCTGGCGAACAAAGTAACATTCCTACTCTCACACCATCAGCACCATACTGGTCTATTAAATCAAGTGGATCAGGTGAATTACCCAGTGATTTAGACATTTTACGTCTTTGTTTATCACGAACAATACCAGTTAAGTATACATTAGAAAATGGTTTTTTATCAGCATATTCATAACCTGCAATAATCATACGTGCAACCCAGAAAAACAAAATCTCAGGTGCAGTAACCAAATCATTTGTAGGGTAGTAATATTTATAATCTGCATTATCAGGATTATTTATCCCATCAAATACAGATATAGGCCATAACCAAGAGCTAAACCAAGTATCTAAAACATCTTCGTCTTGTCTAAGGTCAGATATTTTAAGATTTTTGTTTCCTGTCTTGTCAATTGCAAGTTCCAATGCTTTCTCAGGAGTTTCTCCTACAACATAATCGTTTGAATCGGGAAGATAATAAGCTGGAATTCTGTGCCCCCACCATAACTGACGGCTAACACACCAATCTCTTACATTTTCCATCCAGTGACGGTAAGTATTTTTAAATTTTGGTGGAATAAGCTTAACTTCATCAGACTCTACAGCTTCAAGAGCAGGTTTTGAAATGTCTTCCATTTTAAGGAACCACTGCATTGATAGTTTTGGTTCAATAACTGCATTTGTTCTCTCAGAACGACCTACTTTATTTGTATAATCCTCAACTTTTACAAGCGAACCAAGTTCTTCAAGCTTTTTAACAGCTAGTTTTCTTGCTTCAAATCTATCAACACCAACAAATAAACCTGCACTTTCGTTTAAAGTACCATTATCATTAAAAATATCGATTGAGTCAAGATTATGTTTATTTCCTATTTCATAGTCATTGATATCGTGAGCAGGTGTAATTTTTAAGCATCCTGTACCAAACTCCATATCAACATATTCGTCCATAACAATTGGCACAACACGGTCAACCATTGGTACAATTACATTTTTTCCTTGAAGATGCTTAAATCTATCATCATTAGGATTAATACAAACAGCTGTATCTCCTAGAATAGTTTCAGGACGAGTAGTTGCAATCGTTACAAATTCGTTTTCTCCCTCGATTTGATATTTTACGTAATATAGTTTTGAGTTTTCTTCGGTATGGATAACTTCCTCGTCAGAAACAGCAGTTTTAGCCTGAGGGTCCCAGTTTACCATTCTAACACCACGATATATCAAACCTTTGTTATAAAGGTCAACAAACACCTTTAAAACTGATTCTGAGCGAACCTCGTCCATTGTAAATGCTGTTCTGTCCCAATCGCATGAGGCCCCAAGCTTTTTAAGCTGTTCAAGGATAATTCCACCATGCTTCTCTTTCCACTCCCAAGCGTGCTCAAGAAACTCCTCACGAGTAAGAGTATTCTTATCAATACCTTCGTCACGAAGTTTTGCAACAACTTTTGCTTCTGTTGCGATAGATGCGTGATCTGTCCCGGGTACCCAAACTGCATTTTTACCTAACATACGTGCACGACGTACCAAAACATCCTGAATAGTATTATTTAGCATATGTCCCATGTGTAATACTCCTGTCACATTTGGTGGAGGAATTACATTTACATAAGGTTCTCTGTTATCTGGCTCAGAATGAAAGTATCCTTTATCCATCCAGTGCTTATACCATTTCTTCTCAATGTTTTGCGATTCGTATTTTGCAGGTATTTCCATAAGCTAATCTTTGCTAATTTTAATAGTCTGCAAAAATACTAGATTTATTGAGATTTTCAAATTGAAAAAGCATCTCATTATAAACTTTCGATTCAAGGAATCTAAAAAATAATAATTCTTCCTAGCAGCCTCTATTCCCAAAAAATACGTTTAAACTGTTCTTCATTAGGTAGATTTTTGGCAATATGTTCGGGCAGTTGGGTATGGGAATAAGTTGCCACACCAATAGGCTTATTTACAATTTCAAGTGCATATTCAACAATAATATTGCTTTTAGATTTACATAAAAGAATACCAATACTAGGATTATCTTCCGGGTATTTCACTGTTTTATCCAGCAAATGAAGGTACCAGTTTAATTGTTGGCTGTATTCCGGTTTAAACTCATCAATTTTTAACTCAATCGCAATCATAGACTTTAGTTTTCTATGATAAAAAAGCAAGTCAATAAAATACTCTTTATCATCCAGCTCTAATCTAAACTGTTGTCCCATAAATGCAAAGTCAGAACCAAATTGTCCTAACATTTTGCTTATATTACTGACAATCGCATTTTCCAACTGCTTTTCAGAATGGTGATCAGGTAAATTTAAGAATGATAAATCATATTCGTCTTTAAACTGCATTCTATATTTTACAATTTGACTTTCATCTAATGATTTATCAAAATTACTTTGAAATTTTTGATGTAGTTTATAAGTATCAAGTTTTATTTTTTCTTCAAGAATACTTCTACTCCATGCTTCTGAATGTGCTTTCTTAAGATAAAACTCTCTTTCCTCTTTGTCTTTTATCTTACTGAATATCAATGACGTATGCCCCCAGTGTAATTTGGCCACAAGCTGTGGCGAAATTAAGCATTCTTGAATTTCCTCATACACAAATTTCATTCTGCTCAGATTCCGTTCAGAAAAACCTTTTACACCAGTAAATTCAGCTTGAAGGTCAACGGAAAGCTGCTTAATAACAGAAGTCCCCCACCCATCTTTTGCTTTATCAGATATTGTTTTTCCAATATCAAGATATGCCAATATCATCTCAGAGTTAACTGCAGAGTAGCTATTATACTGAGCTTGTAAGATCCTTTTCTTTAAAGAAATCAAAGTTTCGATATAGTCTCTATTCTGTATACCTTTCGACATAATATTCCAAAGTTAATATAAATATTATTAATATGACAAATAGGATTATAAACAACAAAACATCACAGCTGCACAATTCACGTCTTTTGATGATTATTTTACCATAATACACAGTCGTGCGACAGAAATGGGTAAAACTACGACACAGTTATACAGCATCGCGGTCTCAAAGCAGCGACGTAAATCTATCGCAAGTATTATGATCTGGAAGGTCAAATGTCTTTAACCCTGCATCTGCATATATACATATGCAGGGTTAATAAAATAAATCAATGAGTTTTTGGCGGGATTTTTGGTCAGAAAAATCATGACAAAAACATCTATGCTTAATAAATAAAAAAAAACAAACTCGTCGCTAACGCACAACTAAGTCATGTGGTAATGTAATATTAGATACCCGTCCAAAAAAGTGTGTCTAATAAAAAAGTTTCCAACATTTTTAAG
>CAYUWD010000186.1:0-4329 GCA_964448235.1 uncultured Bacteroidales bacterium
TCATCCGTCATCCGTCATCCGTCATCCGTCATCCGTCATCCGTCATCCGTCATCCGTCATTCTCCACCTCTACTTCCTAATCTCCTTAAACGCTTTTTCTATTGTGTCAGCCATATCCTGATGGAGTTCATCTGGATCTTTATTTCCATCAAAGTTACTTAGTTTGCCTTGTTGTTCATAAAAATCTAAAATTTTACAGCTTCTATCTTCAAAAACCTCTAAACGATGAATAATTGTTTCAGTATTCAAATCGTAAGATCTGGCATTCGGAGTTTTTGATCTTGCTGTAAGTCTTTTAAGAGATAAAAGTGTTGAAGTTTGCATATTCATAACCAGAGAAACGGATGAGTCAAGTTTCTTTAGCAACCCACCTAAAATATATGCTTGTACAAGGGTAGAAGGGAAGCCTTTAAAAATAAAGCCTTTTATATTTTTATGTTGAGCGATCTTTCTTTCTATTAATCTGATTGCAATATCATCCGGAACTATATCGCCTGTTTCCAGATATGGTTTAGCGATTTTCCCAAGTTCAGTTTGTTCAGCAACTTCTTTACGAATCATTTCACCTGTTGAAACATATATCATATTGAAATTTTTTGCCAAACGTTTTGCTTGGGTTCCTTTACCTGCGCCAGGAGGACCAAAAAATACAATATTTAGAAGAGTTTGAGAAAGGATTTCTTCAATTTTATCTGTTACTCTCTCGAAAACTTCATCAATAGTTCCAATACCATCAATTGAAAAATATTTTCCTTGATCTTTGTAATAATCAATTACAGGGACAGTTTTAGTTTCGTACTCATTTAATCTGTTTTCAATGATTTCTTTCTTATCATCAGCTCGATTCTCTTTGTGAGCACGAGCCATCATTCTGTTAGTTAATTCCTCTTTAGGAACTTCAAGGCTAATAAGACACGATAGTTTTGTGTTCATTTTAATAAGAAGTCCGTCAAGGATGTATGCCTGAGCATAAGTACGAGGAAAACCATCAAATAGAATCCCGTTACTATCAGGATTCATATTGATACTGTTTTCAATTATTTGAACGATAATTTCATCACAAACAAGTCCTCCTTGTTCAATAATCTCTTTAGCTTGTAATCCTAAAGGTGAACTTTCAGCTATTTCATTCCTTAAAATATCTCCAGTTGAGATATATGTTAGGTTGTACTTTTTTGCAAGTTTTTTTGCCTGAGTACCTTTTCCTGCCCCTGGAGGGCCAAATAACGCAATGTTTAACATAACTAGTCACTGATTTTATAGATGTGTTTTAAATTTCTTCCATGTCCATTATAGTCCAAACCAAATCCTACGATAAAATCGTTTGGAATGTCAAAGCAAGAATAATCAATCTTATACATGTTGTTATATGCATCTGGTTTGTGTAATAAGGTTGCTATTCTTATTTCATCAGGTTCATAGCCTTTTAATTGTTTGATAATGTTATCAATAGTTATTCCTGTATCAATAATATCTTCCAGAATTACTACAGTTCTATTTTTTATATCTTCATTTAGTCCGATTAATCTTTTAATTTTTCCTGTACTTGAAGTCCCTTCATAAGATGCAAGTTTTAAAAATGATATTCCACATGGAATTTGTAGATTTTTAAATAACTCTCCAGCAAACATAAATGAACCATTTAATATCCCAAGAAACAAAGGGTTTTTATCTTTTAGATCTTTATCAATCTTTTTTGCTAGTGATTTAATTTTATTCTCTATTTCTTTATTCTCAATAAATAATGAAAAAACTTTGTCGTGAACCTTTACTGTGTCCATAATCTATAAATTTTGGATGGGTGAATTTTAAGTTAATATTTTATAAAACCGGTTTATTAAAATTAAAGTTCAAAGAAATAAAAAAAAAAGCAAAAAATAGTAATTTAGAGTGAATTTAAAAATTAGTTATGTATTTTTACATTTTATAATTTAGATTTTAATAAAAAGATAAAAGAAAATGAAACCTATTGTTAGCATTATTATGGGATCCACATCAGACTGGAAAGTAATGGAGAAAGCGGCAAAACAGTTAAATGATTTAGAGATTCCTTTTGAAATAAATGCATTATCGGCACATAGAACACCCGAACAAGTTGAAGAATTTGCAAAAAATGCTGAAAAACGAGGAATCAAGGTGATTATTGCTGGTGCTGGAATGGCAGCTCATTTGTGTGGTGTAATTGCAGCGATGACAACAGTTCCAGTTATAGGTGTACCAATAAATGCAACACTTGATGGAATGGATGCTTTACTTGCAATCGTACAGATGCCTCCAGGAATTCCTGTAGCAACTGTAGCAATTAATGGCGCACAGAATGCTGCAATTTTGGCTGCTCAGATGATAGCAACAGGAGATAAACATCTTGTATCTAAACTTTCTGAATTTAAACAGAATCTAAAACAAAAAATCGTTAATGCGAATAAAGATCTTGAAGAACATAAATTTGAGTATCGCATTATAAACTAAAATATTATTTATGAAGATAATTTTAACTACATTATTGATTCTACTTTTATCCTTGCCTATATTTTCCCAATCTGAATTAACATTTGCAGGAGCAAGATCTGCTGGGATGGGTTGTGCAGGAGTGACTCTTGCTGATAACTGGGCTGTTTTTAACAATCCTGCTGCAATGACAGGAGTTGAAAATCCAATGGCAGGTGTTTTTTATGAAAATAGGTTCTTATTAAAAGAAACAGGTTATGGAGCATTAGCTTTTACATCACCTTTGCTTGGTGGAAATATTGGGTTAGGAATATCACATTTTGGTTATAGCCTTTTTCAATCAGATAAATTCTCATTTGGATATGCTCAGCAGTTATTTAAAACTATATCAATGGGAGTGAATATTGATTATATATCTATGCGTCAATCTGGTTTGTATGGAAATTTGAATGCAATTAATTTTGAACTTGGTTTATTTGCAAAACCAAATGATAATTTTTCAATTGGTGCGCATATATTTAATCCTATGAATATGTCTTATTTTGAGGATTCTGATCTTAGAATGCCGATTGCTTTTAAACTTGGATTTTCATATTTGTTTAGTAAGTCTTTATTGGTTGCTGTTGAGACAGGACAAGCAATAAATGGTTATGTCCCTCTGTTAAAAACAGGAATAGAATATACTATTAATAATCAATTTTCTATGCGTACAGGTATTGCATTAAAACCTGTTGAATATACTTTTGGGCTTGGTTATCATGCTAGCGGGATTATATTTAACTTGGCATATGCATATCATGAAGTGCTTGGTTCTACACCTAAAATATCTGTGTCGTATGAATTTTAAAAAATTGTGCATATTCTTTGTGCTGGTTTTTGGAGCAATTCTTCTGGCAAAATCACAAGAAGGAGCAGTTATGCCTCAACTAGATGAAATAATTGAGGAAATAGCAGCTTCAACGGATGCAGAACTTGATTATACAAATTTGTTTTTAAGTCTCGAAAATCTTTATTATAGCCCTATAGATCTTAATACCGCCAGCGAGGATGATTTTAATAAACTAATTTTTCTTACTGAGTATCAAGTCTATTCTTTGATTAATTATCGTAAAAAATTTGGTAGATATACGACTGTATACGAATTGCAATATGTTGATGGAATTGATCCATTAACCTTAAAGTTTATTTTGCCTTTTGTTGAAGTTGCTAAAGATGCGGGAATTCAAAAAATGAGTTTAGGAAAAATGTTTTCTTATGGTCGACATACAGTAATGACAAGATATCAAAGATTATTGCAGGAAAAAGATGGATATTTACCGCTTGCAGATAGTATTTTAATTGAAAATCCTGATAAATCAAGATATTTGGGTAGTCCTGATAAGTTATATATGAGATACAATTATCAGTATAAAAATAAATTATACTATGGAATAACTGCAGAAAAGGATGATGGGGAACAGTTCTTTAATGGAGCTCAAAAGTATGGCTTTGATTATTATTCTGCACATTTTCAAATTAATGATTTAGGACTAGTAAAAAAGTTAATTGTTGGAGATTATGTTGCTCAATTTGGGCAGGGATTGACAATGTGGTCAGGAATGAGTTTTGGAAAAACTACAAATACTACAAATGTTATTAAAAAAGCAAGGGGTGTTCATAAATATAGTTCGGTAAATGAGTCTGCTTTTTTGAGAGGACAAGCAATGACTTTGCAATTTAAGAATTTTACATTTACAGAATTTGTATCATATAAGCCAATTGATGGCTCTGTTAGTTCATATGAAGATACAATATTTGTTGAAGATGAACAGTATATCGCTAATTTTCCGCTTGCTACGGCGATCGTTCACGACTGCGGGTTTGTCGCTCGCGGCTTCGCCG
>CAYUWD010000187.1:0-4299 GCA_964448235.1 uncultured Bacteroidales bacterium
TAACAATACATTGCAAGCTAATATAATTAGTTGTGGTGAATAATTCGGGTTAAATGCGTTTGCCCTAATGCACAGTCCTCATAGATCACTCGGATTTATCCGAGTGTTGTTACCATCTGTTGCAATCTTTTGTAATCACAGTCCTAATTCCTTATCAAATACTTATATACTTTCATAGCTCCGGTTTCATAATAAACATTTTCGTCGAACCATGCGAGTTCAATTTTAGAAAATGGAATGCCAGTTGCTTTACTTAAGCAGCAAGCATAAACAAAAAGTTGCCCCAAAGGTTTTTCTTTATCTGCTTTTGGTTTATAATCTAGAATATACAGTTTATTATTCCTGTATTGTAAAATATCAATATGTCCGGTAATAAAATTATTATCAGATTTAAGATTTCTTAACCATGGAATTGTTGATTTGCTTGCATCAATAAAAACCGGCACTTCCACAGCTATAGTACTTGTATCATTTTCTAACATTGTTTTTTCAACAGCGGCATGTCTTTTATAATTATCTGTAATTGTAGCAAGTGCTATTTGTGTTAATTTACAAGCATTATTGTTTATTTTACGTAAATCAACAGCATGATTAATATTTAGCTTCACTTTAGAAGCACTTAGTGTGCTGTTTGTAAATATATTATTTTCAATTTTACCATAACTTAGGAGTTTTAAATAATCGTATAAACGTTTATTTTTCTTAAAAAGAAAAGTTTCGAGTTTAAAAGTGTTTTGTTGGTAAATATAAACCAGTTTGTGTAAATATTTATAACGATTAATTATTTGGTACTTGCTACTAAATTCGCGTATATCCTTTGCATATTTTTGTAAATTAAACAAATTACCATATTGGTTTTTCCAATTTCCAATAGTACTTTTTGGTATTCCTGTCTTTTTACTAATTTCAACTATTGTTAGTCCTTGATTATAAAGCGACAAAGCGTTTATAATATTTTCTATTTTATATGATTTGTTTTTTATTGTTTCGTTTGTGAAACGTTTGTGGCATTCTTTGCATAAATATAATTGCACAGATTTATGCTTATTTATTCGTTTACCTTTTTTTATAATCTTATCTGAGCCACAGTATGGGCAATTAGAAAAATCTTGGTTTTGCTTTTCTTTAGTATATTGCATTTTTTGTAAATAAAATGTAATTAAAAAATAAAATAATCTTTCACAAACGACATGGCAAGCTTAAGCGATGCGATATAAACCGATTTACTTTTTTCAAAAGCGTCATCAGAAGGAATTACTACCAGTAGTTTATCAGATTTTACATCAGATTGCGAAATATAATTGCCTTTAGTTAATTTTGGACTGAGTGAAGCTTTACATTCAAGTGCAAGTGTTTTTCCACCATGTTCAAGTACAAAATCAACTTCGGCACCTTGTGTTGTACGATAGTAAAATATATTAAGTTTTGGATAAATTGCTTTTATGTGCTGTAAAACAAGCGACTCCCATACAGAACCAAGCAAAATATGACCGCTTAACTGGTTAAAACTGCGAATGTCGGCAAATGAGCAAATTATACCTGTATCGTTAAGATATATTTCTGGAGATTTAATAATCCGTTTTTTTTGATTAGAAAACCAGGGAGAAACAGATTCCAACATAAATGTTTGTTGAAGCAGCCCCAGATAGTTTTTTAGAGTTGGATAGCTTATATTTAGTGATTTACTCAATACCGAATAGTTTTGTACTTGTCCGTTGTTTTGAGCTAACATTTGCCACAAGCGTCTCAATGCAACAGGCATAATATTACTCCATTGCAAAATATCACGTTCAATAAAAGTCATGATAAAATTTTCGCGCCATGTTTCTGAAATTTCTTTGTCGCCAGCTAATAAACTTCCCGGGAAACCACCTCTGATTAGGTAATCCTCCATCGTAAATAATTGTTCTATTTCCTGATAAAGAAAAGGAGTTAAGCGATGATATGCTATTCTACCTGCTAAGGTTTCGGAGCTTTGTTTTATTAAATCTTGTGATGCAGAACCAAGCACAAGGAAATGTCCGAAACCTGCCCACTCGTCAACCAAACTACGGATAAGCGGAAATAGTTCAGGTTTTCTTTGAATCTCATCTATGCAAATTAGCCTGGATTTATTCGTCTGAAAAAACCATTCTGGATCTTCAAGTTTCTGTAAATCAGAAGGTCTCTCTAAGTCAAGATAGATTGTTTGCTCATATTTTTGCAACAAGTGTTTTGCCATGGTTGATTTACCACATTGTCGTGGTCCTAAAATGGCTGTAACCGGAAAATGCTTTAAACTTTTTATGATTTTTTCTTCTATAATTCTCTTTAAATACATAATTAAACATGATTTTATTAAATATCACTTTAATATTAACATGGTAAAAGTATGCAATTTTTGTAATAAATGCAATTTTTTCTTTGTTAACTCATTAATCTTAGTACATGACAAAATATATTATTTTTAAATCAAAAAAATGTTTAAATTCTTCTAAAACCCTGTAAGCGGTGTGGTGAGCTAGCCGAACTAGGTTTAATGTTTGTAACCCTGGACACCCTCGATATTTATCGGGGTGTTCGCAGTCCAGGGATTACAAAATCGAATAATGATGTTTTTGGCGCAGATCTTTGCAATAACCGAGTTTAGGAGGTTTGCAAAGATTGTGACAAAAATTTTTGTCATGTACTAAACTCATTAATTTGTGTTCTAAATATAAATGTGATGGAATTTTCATATTTTACTAATATTATAGAAGTTTACCTATTGTAAAAATTAAGATTATCGTAAATTTTTCAATATTTATTAAAAGAATTATATTTGTTTAAATATTTAAAAATATGCAGATGAAAGAGGAAAAACAAGGTGACTGAGGGATTTGGAGACGGCTGAGGAGCAAGGCGAAGCCACAGCATCTCGAAGCCCCGACAAATCTCGAAAGTTCCGAATCTGAGAATCACAATCTCGTATCAAGATAAGCTAAAGAATTATAAATACTGTTTAAGAAAATCAAAGTATTCATGCAAGTTTAAAGCATTAGTATTTTTAGTAAGTTTAAATCCTTTATTTACCATACAAACCAATAAGCCATCTTGCAAATTAAGTTTAGGAAATAGTGATCGCATATTTTCCATTGATTTTGCCATAAGCGGTTTTGGTGATTGACTAAGTTTTATCTCACAAGGAAGCAGACCTCTCTGATTTTGTATCAATAAATCAACTTCTTGTTTGTTGCTGGTTCGCAAGAAATACATTTGATTATGTAAACCTAAGTTATTGAGAAACTTTAGTGTTTCTGTTATCACAAGGTTCTCAAACAAAGCTCCCGACATTATCCCAAACTTTAATTGATCTTCGTTGTAAATTCCTGTTAAGTAGGCAACCAGACCATTATCTAACCAATATACTTTTGGACTTTTTATGATGCGTTTTTCTATATTTGAATAGTAAGGCTGCAACAAATATATGATATTTCCGGCCTCAAGAATAGACACCCAGTTTTTAATTGTATTTACGCTTACACCAACTTCTTTTGAGATATCGGAATAATTCAAGAGTTGAGAACATCTAGCGGCTAAAATTCGAAGAAATCTGCCAAAACTATGCAAATCACCAATATTATAAATTGCTTTAATATCCTTTTCAAGAAAAGTTTGAACATAACTACTGTACCAGGTTTTTGTGTCGATAAGCGTATTTGTGCAAAGTTCCGGATATAGCCCATTCAAACATGCGTATTTAAAAAAGCTGTTTGTAGTTTTTGTTATTGTTTTTGATAAATGCGTTTGAGATAACTCTGTATATGATAAAGGAAATAATCTAAGCAAAGCGATTCTTCCGGCAAGACTTTCGCTGAGATTTTTCATCATACTAAACTGCTGCGAACCTGTAAGGATAAAGCTACCTTTTCGTTCAGGATATTCATCTATACGCATTTTAATGTATGATAATAATTCAGGAAAGTACTGTATTTCATCAAATATTGTCTTTGTTTTGATTTCGCTCATAAACAAGGCAGGATCTTGTTTGGCACGTTCACGGAGTAATAAATCATCAAAACTAAAATAGTAATATTTTTCACCGAAACAGTTTTTTAACAATGTAGATTTACCTGTTTGTCGTGCCCCGGAAATAGCAATTGATGAAAACCCTTTTAAATGATTTGTAATTAATGATTCAATATTTCTTTTAATAAACATATTATGTCGATTTGTATTACCATTGCAAATATACATAATAAATTTAATGTATTCAAATGTTTTTAGTTCTACCATTATTTTAATGGGTAATACTTTACAATATTTATAGTTCTCAGAATA
>CAYUWD010000188.1:0-4147 GCA_964448235.1 uncultured Bacteroidales bacterium
CCCCATTCATTATCATACCATGTTAGTGTTTTTAGCATTCTTCCTTGAAGCATAGAGCACCCAGCATCAAATATTCCAGAGTGTGGATTATGAATGATATCAACAGATACAATAGGCTCTTCAGTATATTCAAGTATGCCTTTAAGATATCCTTCAGAAGCTTTTTTAATTACATTATGGACTTCTTCAATTGTAACATCTTTTTTTAGATTTACAATCATATCAACAGATGAACCTGTTGGAGTTGGAACACGCATAGCCATGCCGTCTAGTTTTCCATTTAGGTGAGGCATTACTTTACCTACTGCAATTGCAGCTCCCGTTGTTGTAGGTATTTGAGAAACAGCGCATGAGCGAGCTCTTCTTAAATCACTATGAGGTCCATCAAGTATAATTTGATCATTTGTGTAAGAGTGTATAGTAGTCATAAGACCATGTTCTATACCAAAGTTATCGTCAAGTATTTTAACGACAGGAGCCATACAATTTGTTGTACAAGAAGCATTTGAGACACATTGTACCTGAGGAGTTAATATTTCATCATTTACACCTAATACAACCATAGCATCAATATCATCTTTTGCTGGAACTGTAAGAATAACCTTTTTTGCTCCGTTTTTTAAATGGTCGCCATAGCCTCCTTTAGGACTTTCTTTAGTTCTGAAAATCCCAGTTGCTTCAATAACAACATCCGGAGTTACGGACCATGGAATATTTGCAGGATTTCTTTCAGCACTAACACTAATTTTTTGTTCATCTACAATTAGGAAATTATCATTGCTAGAGATGCTTTTATTAAATTTTCCTTGAGTTGAATCATATTTTAATAAATGGGCAAGTGTTTTTGTATTAGTAAGATCATTAATTCCTACTATTTCAATATCATCACGTTCAAAAGCTATTTTAAAAACGTTTCTTCCGATTCTACCAAAGCCATTAATGGCAACTTTTATTTTTGACATAATTGTAACTTTTAATATTATTTTGCAAAGTTAAAAAAAAAGCCTCAATTTTTGAGGCTTTTTGTTATTTAGAATATGTTTTATAATACAATGTTAGTTCTTAATAAATTTTAATGTTTTTATTCCATTATCATTTTTAATATTAACAAAATACAATCCATTTGATAAGTCAGAGATGTCAATTGTAAGATTACTGGTTTCAGAAAAGTTTTTAACTAATTTACCGTATATGTCATAAATATCAATATTACAATTTTCAATTCCGACAATATTTAAAGTACTATTTGCTGGATTTGGATATAAAGAAATATCAGAAAGAACATTTTCTTGAATATTAGATGTTTTTGTTGTGTAATAAGCTTCCCAACCATCAGCTTGACCTTCTGCATCTGTTTCAAATACGAGATAAAATTTATTACCATTCCAATTATATAATGTGCCCGGATTATTTCCTGCAGTATATTCTCCAACTAGATTAAGAGTAGGATTTGAATTACTTCCTTGATAAATTTTTAATACATCATTTTCGGCAAGATCAAATTTGGTAAAAGCAAGTTTAATAACTTCAATTGAATCAACTTGAGGATTTATAATCCAATCGCAATAAGTATTATTAAAGTAATAGCTATCACCACTACCATCTCCAAATGTCATTTCAGGAAGTGTATAGATTGTGTTTTCTATGCAAAAATCTGCGTCTATTGGAGTAATATTAAATACAGCATCTTGTCCATATTCAAAGTCATTACTACCTGGTGTTAAATCATCCAAAAAATAGAATCCATCATTAGCACCACCCCAACCCCAGTTAAAGTGGAAATATGAAGTGTCTTGATAACCATCACAAACAAAAGCATGACCCATTCCTACTTCTAAATCTGTGCCACTATAAATAAGAGGATGTGATTTGTCTAATTCTTCTTTTAATTTAAATTTCCATTCAGCATCAGTTACTTCAGATTTATACATCATATAAACGCCTGTTCTATATTTAAAATATTGTTTAAGAGCATATACTGTATTTGCAGTGCTTGCACTAGACCCATCATAACCCCAACTCATTCCAACAGAAGCTCCACAATGGTATATTAGTTCTGCAATTGCCTCACGATTAACAGAGTTTGCATAAGTAGTCATTTCTTCCCATTTGTAAGATGTTGCACCAAAGTCTACATTAAAATAATCTCCATAAAAAAATTGAGTTTCACCCATTCCTGTTTCAGGATAGTCCCAATATTTCATTACTTGAGCCATTGCAGTAGCAACACATCCAGCTACTACGTGTCCACCAGGTCCCATTTCATGTTCAGGACAAAACATATTATAAGGCCAAGTTTGATTCCATTTAGTGTCAACTAAAGCATCAACACCTTTTGTGTTTTTGTCATAAGATAAATCATTCTTTTGGATTTTATCCCATTGATCTAAAATTGTCATCGAAGGTTCAATATTGCTATTAAAAATGATTTCATATTGAGGTAAGTAATTATCTTCTAGCCACGATTTAGTTGCAGGAGCCATATTATCTAAATCAAATT
The DNA here is from genome assembly GCA_964448235.1 of uncultured Bacteroidales bacterium. Lineage (GTDB taxonomy): Bacteria > Bacteroidota > Bacteroidia > Bacteroidales > ML635J-15 > Bact-19. The sequence goes on from CAYUWD010000188.1 coordinate 2,501, forward strand.
CACCATCAAAAGAATATGCAAGAACTGGTGTTGTTCTGTAGTCAGCACTTACAAGGACAAAACCTCCTTTGTTATAATTAAAAACATGCAAACAATCGATTCCATTTGAAGTTCGTAAAGTAACTTGATTTTTAATCGAAAAATCGGAATCATTATATTTAGTATGATTCAATTTTGAGGCTTGATTTGATTGAAAGTTAATCCCAACTTGTTTAGCATTTTCAACAGAAACATAATAACTACTTGTTGATTGTGCAAATATAAAATGCATCAAAAAAACAGTAATGAGTAACAAAAAAGATTTTTTCATAATCTTATTAAAATTAAGTTAATTATAAATTATATAATTTAAACATATATCAATTGATAAATGTTTATGTTGCAAATATAATTAAAAAAATAATTATAATGTAATCTTTGTTATAATATTTTTATTAAGATAAATATGTGTATAATATAAACTATTGAACGCTTTTAAGTATAAAATTTAATTGGGAAAGAATGGAGTGAAACTTGATAATCAGGGTTTTAATTTAATGGTTTCTATTTTGTCTTCGTTGATCTTTACGATATTCCCTGTTTAATGTAGCATCATATTTTTTTCCAAAATGATAACAAATATACAAATTTAGAAAAATATTATATTTCTGTCCTGCCATTATTTCAATAGGTTTAACAAAAGTATCAAAGATGAAACCAGTCTCGAGTGTTTGAGTTTTTATTAAATCTTTGCTAAAATCAAATAAAACGCTACTTTTAAGATAAAATCCCGGTGTAAAATGTGTTTCATTAAGTCCAAGCATAAAAGGAGCTTTACCAATAATGTCTGTTGGATTATTTTGAAAATTTATATCCATTTTATAATATGATGTTTTAGGTATAAGATAACCCAAACTATAAGTAACACTATCAACTATTTCATAATATATGGGTTTTGATACAGCTAATATTAATCCAAATGAACCGCTTAGGTGAAGAGATATGCTATTTTTGTCTCTTTTTTCAAAAATCATTTTATTATAACCATATCCAATTTTTAGGTTGTGTACAGAATTAGTTTTACCAAATACAAATTTTCTTATTGAATTAGCATCAAAATAGGGATTAATAACTTTGATTTCTTTAGAGCTTTTCTGATAGTTATATTCACTTTCAATAAAGTTTCGAATTCGATATGTTATTCTGTGAGAAAATTTGTAATATAACCCATAACCATTGGTGTTAAATTTTATCCCCAATGCATTAATGTTATATTTGTCTGGTTCTCTTTGGGTTTCAAGCTGTCCTTGAGAAAATAAGTTTAAACAAGGAGCAAATAAAATTATGAGAATTAATATTTTATATTTATAAAACATAATTACTCCAAAAGTAGTAAAACTATTTAAATAAATGACTTGACTAAGAAAATTTATGCTCTAATACCAGGTTCAATTTTCTCAGCTTTGTTATAAGCAGGACAATCATTTGTGGTTTTACATGAGAATAAACCAATACAAAGTAAAGTAAATAAAGACAATATAATTAATACTTTTTTCATAAATAAATTATTTAATAGGACAAAAATATTTATTTATTTAATTTAACATTCCAATTTACAATAAGAGTTATTAACACTTTTACGTTAATTGATAAAAGATGTTAAACACC
>CAYUWD010000189.1:0-4075 GCA_964448235.1 uncultured Bacteroidales bacterium
CGGTAGCCTTCCGTCGCCAGCTGGTCGTCGTCGCCGTCTTCCGGCCGATACTCGGGACGCCAGTAGCGCGACACCGTCAGTTCACCGCCGCGGAAGCTCAGTCGGGAGGCCGGTTTTCTATTTATTAAAAAGTTTGCCCCATCCCAACCTAATAAAGTATAATAAGTTCTAGAATTCCATTGAGTTGTTATGATATCATAATACAAAGCCCCATACCACTCTGCATTAGAGAGGAAATGTCTTTCAAATCCATCATCTAATTTTTTATCATCTAAAAAATAAAGACAATAATTATTTTTGTTTTTATACTGTAAAAAACCAAAATATTTGAACGAACCATCGCTATAATTCAAATTCCAAGTAATAACTCTAAGCTTGCTATCATCAGAGTCTAAAACGCTTAAATATTTAACAGAATCATATTCTACAAGCATAGATTCTTCATTTTTTAAAAATGTTCTAAAATATTTTTTTAAATAATTATTTATTTTATCCTTTTTAACATCTGATTTTGCATCCGCTATTTCACAAAGCATTAGATTAATTGAATCTATTTCAGGCAATGGCATTTTATCTTTTGCAAGTATAAAATTTCCTCCTAAAAAACAAATTAACAATATTACAAAACTTGTTTTGCTCATGATCTTTACAATATAAACGTAAAGTATAGAAAATATTTTGTAAAAATAATATTAAATTTGATTTAACGCATCAATAATCAGTCCACAAGCCTTTTCAATTTCTATTTTTGATATAGTTAAAGGAGGAGCTATTCGAAATGCAGAATCATGAAAAATAAACCAATCTGTAACAAAACCTATTTCAACTCCTTTACGAATGAATGAAATAACATTATCAAAGCCTCCAATTTCTACAGCGAGCAACAATCCTTCACCTCTAATTTCAGTAATTAAAGGATGTTTTAAGAGTTTTCGAAACAATAGTTCTTTCTCTTTTACTTTTGCTACTATTCCAGATTCGGCAATATACTTTATTGCAGCTAAAGAGGCTGCTGCGCTTACAGGATGTCCACCAAAAGTTGTAATATGTCCTAATACCGGATTGGATTTAAAAGCATCCATAATAAATTTAGGAGCTGAAAATGCTCCAATAGGCATACCTCCACCTAGTGCTTTTGCAAAACAAACTATATCAGGAATAATATTATAGTGATTAAAAGCGAACAATTCTCCTGTACGTCCAAATCCTGTCTGGATTTCATCAAGGATTAGCAATGCCCCATTTTGTTTACATTTTTTGGACAATTCCAACATATAATCTTTTTCAGGAATTTTCACCCCGGCTTCTGCCTGAATTGTTTCAAGAAAAACACAAGCAGTTTTATCATCTATTTGATCTAGTTGTTTATAATTATTTAATTCGAGATGATAAATTTCTGGGAGTAAAGGTCGAAAAGCACTTTTAAAATTTTCGTTTCCACATAAACTTATAGCTCCATGAGAACTTCCGTGATATGCATTATTAAAAGCAAATATTTTTGTCCTACCCGTATATCTTTTTGCTAATTTCATTGCTCCTTCAACTGCTTCACTACCTGAGTTAACGAAATAAACAGAATCTAATTCTTCTGGCAACAATCTGGTTAAATAATCTGCTAAACTAACTTGAGGGGATTGTATATATTCCCCATATACCATGAGATGAGTATATTTATTGAGTTGTTTTTTTGCAGCATCAATAACCAATTCAAATCCATGTCCCAATGAACTTACCGACACACCCGAAATTAGGTCGAAATATGATTTTCCATCCGTATCAAATAAATAAACCCCTTTTGCTTTTTCTATTTCTAGCATATAGGGGCTATCAGATGTTTGACCTAAACAACTTAAAAATAACTCTCTATTAGTTATCATTATTACTAATACTTTTTAACAATTCTTTGGCAATATTTTGAGTAACAAATATATCTTTCACATTATAATTTTTGTCAAATATCAACTTATTATTACAGATATTGCATATTTTTTCTCTATTTATAATACAAAAATCATTTATTTTAACAAAATCTGAATGTAAAGCAAGCTTTTCGATATTAATAAAATCCGATTTAACTTTATATTTATTATCTTTTGTAACTACAACATTCATTTTGTCAGAAATATCAATAAATAAAATATCCTTAAACTGAATTCTTAAAAATTCATTCTTTACTTTTATAAAAATACGTTTTTTATTTGATTCGTATTCAAAACTATAGCGTCTTTCTATAGCTCTATTTATCGACTTTATAAATCGATCATACTCAATTGGTTTAAGAAGATAATCAGAAACGCCATATTCAAAAGTTTCTAAGGCATACTTTCTATCCCCCGAAATAACAATTATACTATAATCTGATTTTACACCTTCTAGATATTCCAATCCACTCATTTCCGGCATTTCAATATCAAGAAAAATTATGTCTATATCACTTTTATGAATTATATCAAACGCTTTTACAGGATTACTATAAGTCCCTTTTAAAGTTAAAAGATTTGACTTATATATAAAGCTACTCAATTGCTTTAAAATAATTGGATCGTCATCAATAATAATACAATTCATAAAAAAATCTACAGGCGTAAGTAAGTATTATTTTATACGATAATGACAATATAATGTTATAAAATGTTTACTATAATATTTTTATTTCTACTAAATTCGGATTTTTTCCGACTTGAAACAATTTGGACACTACATAAGTTAATGCATTATGGTCATTTGTTGAGAATATTTTTATTTTCTGTCCATAATGTTCTGTATTAAATATTTTATTTATCATTAAAATATCTTTTGTTCTACGTGCTACAGCAATGCCAGAATCTAAAATATTAATATTTTCGCCAGCAATTACTTTAATTTTGTCAATAAATAGAGGATAATGAGTACATCCTAAGACTAACTGATCAATATTACGATTTTTCATTGGGATAATGTACTTTTTAAGGAGAGACATTAGCTCATCTCCTTCAAAAACAGACTTTTCAGCCAACTGAACAAGCCCTTTGGCAACCTGTAAATGCAGAGTTACATACTCCTTATATTTTTCACTAGTAGTTTTAAAATGATTCCCTCTAAAAGTACCCTCTGTGGCTAAAACCCCTACTTGACCTGTTTTTGTTGCTAAACAAGCAGGTTTAACCGCAGGCTCCAATCCAACAATTGGGACATTATAATTTTGTCTGATATAATGAACAGCAGCAGCTGTAGCAGTATTACAAGCAATTACAATTACCTTACAATTTTCTTTTATTAAAAATTCTACAATTTTTGAAGAAAGTTCGATTATTTCAGATTTCTTACGATATCCATATGGAGCATTCATAGAATCTGCATAATACACAAATTTTTCGTTTGGCAACAAATTTACCATTTCCTTTAAAACAGTTAAGCCACCAATACCACTATCAAAAACACCAATTGGTCTATTCATAAAAAATCCCGTATTAAGACGGGATTAAAATAATAAAAAATATTTTGCATTTCTAATTAATGTTCAGTTTTGTTTTAACCATAGGTGTTATATCAACACTTTCACTAGAATGGTACAATAATGTTGATACTTCAAAAATATATAGAAATCCATTCTCTTCACCTACTTCCTTTATTGCATCTTGAATTTTCGTATAAATTGGCTCCAACAATTCCATTTCTTTAGTTTGCATATCTTCTTGAGCACTTACTTGAAATGCTTGGATTCTCTGCTGTAAATTAACTAATTCTTCTTCCTTCATTTGACGAATAGATGGAGATAGCGCCTCTTGATTTTCCATATAATCGTTATATTTCTGTTCTAATTCAGAATTTAAGGCTTGCAACTGAGTTTCGAGAGTCATTGCATATTCCTCAACCGCTTTTGAAGCTTCTTCTTTTTCGGGCATAACAGTAAAAATAGCATTTGAGTCTACATGTCCGAATTTAGTTTTTTGTGCGAATGCTCCAAGAGTTATGAGCGAAACACATACTATTACAAATATTTTTTTCATAATTAAAATTTAAATTTTGGCAAATATAATATATTATTAGTTTTTATAACCTAATTTTCTTAAAACATCATCACTTTTATCATATC
>CAYUWD010000190.1:0-3908 GCA_964448235.1 uncultured Bacteroidales bacterium
TTTTGATGCCTCAACAAGTATGATAGAAAAATGGGAAGGTGAACAAAAATTCCTAAAAGCAAAAGAACTAATGTTTGAGCTACTCGATTCTTTAGAGCTAATTCAAGACGCAGAAAATCTAGAAGTTGCATTAAGAGTGTACGGACATCAAAGCCCTGTTCCTCCTCCTGATTGTTTAGATTCTAAACTTGAAGTTGCTTTTGGAAATAATACTATTGGACTAATAAAAGAAAAACTAAATACTATAGAACCTAAAGGAACTACACCAATAGCATATTCGTTAGGCCAATCCGAAGGAGATTTTCCGGAATGCAATGATTGTAGAAATATTATTATTTTAATTACAGATGGTATTGAAATGTGTCATGGAGATCCTTGCGAAGTTAGTCTGGCATTACAAAAAAAAGGTGTTGTACTAAAACCATATATCATTGGTGTTGATATTGACGTAAATCTTACTAATGTTCTGGAATGTATGGGAAACTATTTTAATGCTGCAAATGAACAAGAGTTTAAACAAGCCATAAATACAATTGTTGCTCAAGTTACAAACCTAACAACTGTTCAGGTAAATCTACTTGACACTTATGGTAAACCACTCGAAACTAATGCAGTAATGTCATTTCATGACAACCTTTCGGGAGATATAAGATATACTTATATGCATACAATGAATGATAAAGGTAAACCCGACACAATATATCTTGATTTACTCTCTGTTTATGATTTAAAAGTGCATACAATACCTCCCAGATACAAAGACAGCATCAAGCTAAAAGAAGGTATTCATAACATTATTAATGTACCAGCACCACAAGGAGTGCTTTTTGTAGATATAAAAGGCGATACGTCTATTAATTCAAATATTAAATGTATCGTAAGAAATGCCGGAATTCCTGAAACACTTTATGTACTGGATGCAGATAAACGTCAAAAACTAATTACAGGCTTATACAATATTGAAGTATTAACAATGCCTCGCCTATATTTTGATGCTGTAAAAATAGAACAAAGTGGTTTTAATCACATAATAATTCCTGAACCAGGCGATGTTATTATAAATTTCAAATCCCCTTCTTATGGGACTCTATTACACGAACAAGGAGATTTATTAACAAATCTGTACGATTTTAAACCAGGGAAAACACATTATAAATTTCGATTACAACCAGGATATTATCGAATTGTATATAGAGAAAAAGACAAACATAAATCCATAAATACAAGCGAAACAAAATTCAGAATAAAATCGGGTGATTTTCGAATCGAAAACCTTTAAAAATTAGACAAATGAAATATAAGTTTACCGAAAAAAAAGATACCCGCTCAGGATTTGGAGCAGGATTACATGAAGCAGGAAAAACTAACCCAAATATTGTTGCTCTATGCGCCGATCTTACCGGTTCTTTAAAAATGAATGCTTTTCAACAAGAATTCCCGGAACGTTTTTTTCAGGCTGGCATAGCTGAAGCAAACATGATTGGCACTGCTGCCGGATTAACAATTGGAGGGAAAATTCCATTTACAGGGACATTTGCAGGCTTTGCAACAGGACGTGTATATGATCAAATACGTCAAAGCGTTGCTTATTCAAATAAAAATGTTAAAATATGTGCTTCTCATGCAGGACTAACTCTTGGAGAAGATGGTGCAACACATCAAATACTCGAAGATATTGGTTTAATGAAAATGCTTCCTAATATGACTGTGATTTGCACATGCGACTACAATCAAACAAAAGCGGCAACAAAAGCTATTGCAGAATTTCAAGGTCCTGTTTATCTACGTTTCGGTCGTCCCAAAGTACCGAATTTTACAGATCCGAATGAAGAATTTAAAATTGGAAAAGCACAAAAACTTTATGAAGGTACCGATGTAAGTATTTTAGCAACCGGTCACATGGTATGGAAAGCAATAGAGGCATGCGAAAAATTAGCTACTAAAGGAATATCTGCAGAATTATTTAACATTCATACAATTAAACCTTTTGATATAGAAACTGTCTTAAAATCAATTAAAAAAACAAAAGCCTTGGTAACAGCAGAAGAACACATGCTTAACGGAGGTTTATTTGACACTGCTGCTCAAATGGTTACACTAAATAATCCTGTTCCCATGGAAGCAGTTGCTGTTCTAGATAAATTTGGCGAAAGTGGTACTCCTGACCAACTAATGGAAAAATATGGTCTTACAAGTGAAAATATTTGTAAAGCCGTAGAAAAGGTAATAAGTAGGAAAGAATAACACAAAATGACTGAAAACAACGAAAAAGATATTCTTCAAAAACTAAAGAATAAAAATTCTCGTAACGAAGGATTTAATTTAATCGTTGAAAAATACAGCCAACAACTATATTATCACATTAGACGCATGGTTATCAGTCACGATGATGCCAATGATTTGGTTCAAGATACATTTGTAAAAGCATTTACTAATCTCGACAAATTTAGATACGATTCGGCTGTATACACTTGGCTGTATCGAATAGCAACAAATACCTGCTTAAATTTCCTTGATAAGAAAAAAAGACAGTATACTTTTTCGGCTTTAAATTTTGAAGATAACCTAATTAATACACTAGAGACCGATGAATATTTTGATGGAAATGAGATTCAAATGAAATTACAAAAAGCAATCTTAACTCTTCCTCCAAAACAAAGATTAGTATTTAATATGAAGTATTATGATGAATTAAAATACAATGAAATTTCTGAAATATTGAAAATATCTGTGGGTAGTCTAAAAGCATCTTATCATCATGCTGTAACTAAAATTGAAAAATATTTAAAAGAGGATTAAACCATTGTCCAAATAAATTGTCATATAATAGATTGATTATGAAAAATTTAGATAACATACCAAAAGAAAATCATTTCAAAACTCCTGAAGGTTATTTTGATAAACTCAATGATGAGATAATATCAAAATCTAAAGCTAATAAGAACTCTAAACCAGCGTCAGCTTTCCAAATCTTTAAGCCATATATATACATGGCAGCATCTTTAATAGTTTTGGTAACTTTATTAAAATTCACACTCAATACATTTGTAGATAATGACCCCATAATCAAACCAGATATAGAAGCAAATTCAGAAATTAATTATGACAATATCTTATATACACTCTACGAAGATGATATTGCATTTTACGAATTCCTTGAAGAAGATAATGATATCTTTGCAAACATTGAAATTGAGGATCAAGATATTGAAGACTATTTATGTAGTTATTACCTTGAATATGAATTAATGTACGAATAAAATCCACTATTATGAAAAAAATATTTATTATCCTTATTACATTAACATTTTGCCTGATTAGTACGCTAACTTTCGGACAGTATAATAAAAACAATCGTAAATACAATGATAAAAAAATTCAAGCAGAAAAAGTTGCATTTATAACCGAAAGACTTGATCTAACAGTTGAAGAAGCTCAAATTTTTTGGCCGGTATATAATGAGTATAATGATAAGATGACTCAACTTTTTACAGAAGAGCACAACTTATATCGTGAAATAAAAAGAAATTTCGAAACACTTTCTGAAGAAGATTTAACGACAAAAACCGATAGACTTATTGTAATCAATAATGAGAAAACAGAATTATCCATGGAATATCATGAAAAGTACAAAAAATTACTTCCTATCAAAAAACTAGCATTGCTTTATCAAACCGATAAAGAATTCAGAAAACACTTAATGCATAAATATAAAGATCCTACAAAAGAAGAATAATGTTCTTTTTATGAGTTTGAATTTTGTAAAAGACCATCAACTCTATCCTGAAGTTATTGCACCTATATCAAAAGCAAAATCTTTTGTTTGGATAGGAACAGCTGACATCAAAGATTTAGATACCCGTCCAAAAAAGTGTGTCTAATAAAAAAGTTTCCAACATTTTTAAGAA
>CAYUWD010000191.1:0-3905 GCA_964448235.1 uncultured Bacteroidales bacterium
TACGCTACATTTCAGGAAGAGAGAAAAAAGTGCATTTACTAATTGAACTTAAGCATTATTAAGAAGCATTATAAAATAAGGTCCATGTATACATGGACCTTATTAGTACCAAAAACTGTTATATATCTGTGTTTCTTTGAAAGGAACTACAGATTTTTATAAAAAACTCCTTCCCTGAACTTGCAGTAAAACCATAATCTTCTAGTTTTACAAAGTGATATAATAAAATGTACTTTTTTCATATCTTGTAATTTTGTTTAAGCAAAAGTACATTAAGCTTACAATCTTTTTATATAATGTATTAGGACAAGATGTTGACATGTATTGTATTTATATGGACAATATATGGACAATTAAAATTCAACACCCTATTGCTGAAACTAATCAAAGAAAATAATTTTAAGATTTGTTCTTTTTAAGACTTTCTTTTATTTTGTTCATTAGCTCAGTCCTGTTAAGTGGTTTAGAGATATAATCATTACAACCAACTTCTAAGGCTTTTTCTCTATCTCCGTTTAGACCATGTGCAGTTTGAGCAATAATAATGACATCTTTATTAAAATTTCTTATTTCTTGTGTTGCTACATATCCATTAATGTCAGGCATTTTAATATCCATTAAAATTAAATCAATTTCCGGCATTTTCTTACACAATTCTATGACTTCCTGACCATTTTTAACAAAAGAAAGTTCTTTAAATACATTTTCAAATAATGTTTCAAATAATAAAATGCTTATTTCATCATCTTCTGCTACTAATACAGATAAATTAGAGAATGAATCAAGGTTTTGATTTAAATTTTGTTTTTGTGCTTTGCCCTTAGTCAATTTATTTATTTCATAAGGGATAGTAAATATAAATTCAGAACCAGAGTTTTGTTCTGATTTAACACAAATTTCTCCGCCTAGCATTTCAACATAGGATTTTGTAATTGCAAGCCCTAATCCTGATCCTTCAAACACCTTTTTATCTTCAATATCAGCTTGTTCAAATCTATTAAAAATAGCTTTTAATCTTTCTTTCGGTATACCAATTCCAGTATCTTTAACAACAAATTTCAATAATTTATTCGCATCTTTTTCTATTATCGATAATGACAAAGTAATACTACCTTTCTCTGTAAATTTAATTGCATTCTTTATTAGGTTTGACAATATGCATTCCAGCTTATTTTTATCTGTCCTGACTAAGACCTCTTCATTATCTATTTTTGAATTATTGATTAGTTTAAGGCCTTTCGAAGATGCTTCTAATTTAAAGAAATTATAAAGTTCATTGATTATCTCTAGTAAATCTACATCTGAAATAACAGTTTCAACTAAACCTGCTTCAATTCTGGAAATGTCAATAATATCGTTAATTGTGGTGAGCATTCTTTCCCCGCTCTGTTCAATGATATTAATATACTTTTCTTTTTCTTGACCAGTAAGTTTAGGCTCTTTTAAAAGACTGGTAAAACCAAGAATCCCATTCATTGGTGTGCGAATTTCATGACTCATATTTGAGAGGAAGGCTGTTTTTAGTCGATCACTTTCTTCAGCCTTAAGCTTTGCATTTATAAGTTCTGTTTCATGTTTCTTTTGATCAGTTATATCAATACCTATGCCTTGAATAATCTCTAACTTTCCTTTTTCATCAAAAAAACCTCGATTTATCCATTTATGCCATGCTATATCACCATCTTTAGTTTCAAAAGTTTGAGTATGAGTCTCAGTCGGATTTTCAGGATTTAATTCTTGGAGTCTCTTTTTTACAAAGTTTTTAACATCAGGTTTAAGAAACTCGAATATATTCATTCCAATCAGCGCATCTGTTTTCATGCCTGTAATTGAAGCTAATTTAACATTTATATATGTAATAGTTCCATCTGGTGTAAATGTACATACAAAGGCTTCTAAATCATCAGAAAGCTTTTTATATTTCTCTTCACTTTGTTTTATTAGTCTCTCTTTTCTTTTTGTTTCAGTTATGTCCAAATGAGTTCCAATCATCCGTACAGCTTTACCTTCATCATTAAAGACAGCTTCAGCTCTGGACAAAACATCAACCCAATGTCCTTCTTTATGTTTCATTTTAAATTCAATCTCAAACTTATCTATTTCCTTGTTTATAAGTTTCTTTTGGACTTCCCACGAATTTTCGACATCTTCAGGTTTAGTGGTAGTTTCCCATACAGAAAAATCATTTGGAAGCTCATGATCTTCATAACCAATCATTTTCTTCCATGCAGGGGAATAATATATATCGTTAGTTTCAAGATTCCAATCAAATATACCATCACTAGATGCTTTCATTGCAAGGTCAAATCGTTTTCTACTTTCTTCTATTTTAGCAATTGCATTTTCTTTCTCAGTGACATCATCATATATTGCAACAATTTCCCCATTCGGCAATCTAAAAACTCTGTTTTCATAATAATTAGAAAAGTTTTCATCAACATAAATCTTTGCAGGATAAAATGCAGGTTCTCCAGTTTTCCAGACATTTCTAAAAATGTCTATGAGCCCATATTTATCAATATTTGGTCTTAAATCAAACAAGCTTTTGCCGACAACTTGATTTTTTGACATTTTTTCAATTTTCAGAGCTGTTTTATTAAAATCTTGAATTATATAGTCTTTGCCTGACTTACCATCATTTATAACCTTATAAATTGCCACACCACTGTTAACTGTATTAACTAGTTCTCTATATCGCTCTTCGCTTTGTTTTAATTCGTTTTCTAATTGCTTTTTGTCAGTGATATCATAAGCATAAGCCGTAATACCAATAATTTCTCTATTTTCGCCTATGATTGGGTTTATATACAAATCATAATATCTCTTTTGCATATCTCCAAACATACCAGTTTCATGTATGCTTTCTCCGGCAAAAGCTCTATCATAATTTTGTTTTAATCTTTTACCATCATCTTCACTAGTTACAAAATCAAAAATACACTCACCAACCTTAGGCTCTTTTCCATATGCTATGAGCATTTCATTTTTGTGAGCCTTATTAAAAAGCAAATATCGATAATTACAATCTAAACTTAAAATCACAACATTAACAGGGCTTTCTACACTTGATCGCAATAGAATTTCATTTTTCCTAAGTTGGTCTTCTGCTTTTTTTCGTTTGCTTATGTCTTGGAAAACACAATATGTATGCTTAAAGCTTCCGTCTGGGTTTTTTGTAATGCAACCTTCGAACGATATATCTAAATAATGTCCTTTATTATGTCTTATCTTAAATTCGACATCATTTACATAGCCTTGTTTCTTAAAAGCAGGGAAGTTTTTCTCAAAATGCGTTATAAAGTCCGAATGCAGAAAATCTGAAAAACTTTTTCCTATTACTCCATCTCTTTTATAACCTAAAGTTCTAAGCCATGCATCATTAATATCAATAAATTCTCCTTTTTCATTTAGAGATTGATAAGGCAATGGTGCATCTTTGTATAAAGACCTATACTTTCTCTCACTTTCAGCAATCTGCAAATTAGCAGCAATAAGTTGCTGATTAGTTGCTCTTAATTGCTGATCACTGGCTTTCAATTGCTGATTGGAAGCTCTTAGTTGTTGTTCATTAGCACGCAACTGTTGATTAGAAGCTCTTAGTTGTTGTTCACTTGATTGCAACTGTTTATTTATTTCATTGTTCTGAAGATCCTTTAACCCCATTGTACCAATAGCCTCAGTCATTTGAGACAGAAATAGTACTAGTTGATTGATTTCATCCAAATTAAAAATAGGCACTTTTTCAAGTGAAGAAAGATATTGATTTTCATCATAACCAAATCGTTTTGCTTGCATTCTAAAATACTCTATATCTGGTTTTTCTGTCAAAAACTGACCTGTAAATAAATTGCCGACTTTTGCACCACGAATTACAATTGGTATCGCAATATCATACAGACCATTTT
>CAYUWD010000192.1:0-3818 GCA_964448235.1 uncultured Bacteroidales bacterium
CGGCATTTGCATTTGGTCTTTGATAGAAAGTAACCCAAGCAGTATCAACAGAAGTACAGCCATGATTTCTCATAACCCAAAGGAAAGGAGCTCTTACATGCGCAGTATCTCCAAAGCTACCTAAGGAATCTATACAGAAAGTAGCTTCGGGATTTGTAGCATCATCCCATTCTCCTATAATATTTTTAGCAATCCATGTTCCAAATGCCCATCCTGAGCCGGTAGTGTCTGCAGCAAATGTATTGCAATTACCACAAATTTCGGATTCGTCAACAGGACCAACGCTTGCCATAGGTTGTTTTGCAAATGTAACACTAATTTGTGCATCGTTAATACATTCAATGCCATTTACTTGATTGGTTTCAGTCCAAATAAACACAACATTTTTATATAAATCTTGGTAATTGGGGATTGTAACAAAAGCATTAGGATCAGTATTGTTTGGGGAGTATGATGGTGCAGGAATCATAACTTCAAGAGGCTCACCAGTATATGCTGTCCACTCTCCGGGGTAATTAGTATTGTATACATGAAGTTGATAATCATTTGCACAAACTGTATCAAAATTTGAAATTGTTGTAGGAGATGGGTTTTGAATAAATGTTATTGTTACATGATCTTCATCTTCGCAATCTCCTTGCATTTCTGTCCAAGTAAATACTTGTGCTCCAAAAGAGGATGTGACAGTTGTTGTTGGATCACTTGGGACAATAAAAGAACCAGGACCAGTCCAAAGACCATTTGAGCTAGGAAGACTTAAGGATGCTTCGAGTTGAGCTTCGTTTCCACATATAGAAAAATCTTCTCCTGCGTATGCTGTTGGTGTTTGATAAAAATGAGCAGTAATCTGATCGTTTCCGCTGCATATACCATTATAAATAGTCCAAGTAAAAACTAAATCGCCATAATCACTAGCTAGAACATTAATTAATGTGTCATTAATTGTTGTTCCACCGGTTGGAATAAAAACTCCATTGGCAGACCATGTTCCAGACATTCCATTTTCAGGAGTTTCTGCTTCTAAAGTGATATTTAATCCACAAGTTTCAACTTCAGTTTCACTAATATATGCAATTGGATTTTCAAACCAAATTACAGGAGTTCCAAGACTTTGAGAATAACATGGATCGATTTGAGATACATGATCATCAACATTATTTCCGCAAATTGCAGAAACATAATATGTCTGACCAAAAACCCCATCAGGGATATCTGTAAAATAAAACTCTGGAGTTGAGTTTCTAGCATAAATATTTGCAGGATAATTTCCGTCATGAATTGCAAATTCAAAAGTATCATCAGTATCTTGTGTATCTCCACCAGCATGATTTACTGCATTAGTCGACTCATTTTCACAAAGATTTAAAGGGGTTAAACTACTCATTGAGCCAGCATTAGTTGTACATCCACAGTTTGTTAAACCATTAAATTCATATTCATTACAACCATTTGGATCAGTTATGGTTAAATGGTAAATAGTATTTGTTGTAAAAGTTCCGGCATAAGATCCATTATACAATGTAGAACCAGTCCCTTCATCAACATAAAATGATGTAGGGTTGTTATCTGTGTCGATAACATCAAGGGTTACATAGTATTCCATATTATTTCCAGCACAAACTGTGTCTGAAAAATTTATTACTTCAATATTGTCATATACATTAATTGTTATTTGATCAGAATCTTCACAAGGACCTGTAATTGTATATGTTGCTGTGTATGTTCCTGGTCCTGAAATTTCAGGAAAGAAATATCCATTTTCGATTGAACCTGCAGGAGCATCTGTTGTCCATGTGCCACCACCGTCAGCTGTGATAAGTTGTACAGGTGCAGAGTTTGTACATAAAGGATTAACAGGAGAAATTGTTGCATCAGCAGGTAGGGTAACGAAAGTTTCTGAATAGCTTGTTTCACATGTGGGGTTTCCTTCTACGTTTATTGTTTCTGTAACAGTTAGAATAAAATCTGTTGTTTCTGTTGGGTATTCAGGAGTTCCTGCGGTTATTTCTTCTGTTAAGTTAGTTCCTTGGAATACATCAGGTTCAGATGACCATATTGTACTGCTAATACTTGATGTTACAGAATATGAACCTTGAGGTTCTCCTGGAGGGACTATATAGATAGATGCGGTTTCTGCATTACAAGAGTTATCATTTATAGTAGAGTTAATCTCTCCTGAATCATATTGAAATGTAGCTAATCCACATTCTGTTTCTCCAACAAATGTAATAGATGTTCTGGTTAATGATCCGTAATCAGCATTTTCACAATCATAAATTTGAACAGACCAGCCTGGATTTGCTGCACTAGATCCAAATATTGTAGACCATGGACCAACAGAGGCAAAATCTCCTGTTAATGGTGTTGGCATATCACATATACATGGGGTAAGAGAAGGAGATCCTGCTTCCATTATTTCTCCACCAGGTGAAGCATGTGACATAAAACAGAATTCGTTTACGTTATTGCCGGAATTGCAAACAGTATTTTCATCGTTTGGATCGCTACAACCTAATGTTGACCATGGGATTCCTGTCCAGCTTCCTTGAGCCGCACCTGTTCCCCAATCTGATGCTGCTGGACAAAGTTGAACAACTCCATCTTCACCTGGATTTGCGGTTTGATTTCCCGGAGATTTTAAATAAAAGCCTATGTCAGAAACATAAGTGTGGGTTGCCCAAAAACAAACTTTTATATATGTGTTTTCGTCAATTAGAAAATCAGAACCGGGTGGGTCATTTATTTCAAAAGAATTGTCAAGGCTTTCAGCATATCCGTGTAGATTAAAAGTTTGACAACCCTCTGGAATAGGGTCTATATCTACAAATGTTTGGTTTACCCAAACCCAAGCTCGATAGCATTCAACTGTGCCATCGCAATCTGCTTGTGCCATATAAAATCCTGACGAAAGATCTGTTGCAGTAACTCCTGTTTGCCCAAGTTCTACAAAACTTAATCCATCATAATAATACCATATTATATCACATCCTGAAGCATCAACAGTTAATTCTCCGATATTTGTTTCATCTTGATTTCCACAAAAGATATAAACCATATCATTTGAACCTCCTCCGGAAATATAACTACTTGAGTAATTTGTTTGAAAAAAACTATTGGCACTTGGAGCTGAAATTTGAGAAAATAATGAACTTGTAAATAAAGATAATATTATAACAATATAAAGTTTTAGATGTTTCATAATTGAGATTATTTTACCAGTGAATAAAATTCGTCAACATTTAAAAGTTCATTATTAAATAAAATGTATTTAATATCTAATTTAATTAATACTGTTCGAAATGTTTCTATATAGTTTTTTGAGTTTATAACTAATTTTGAATTTCTTTGATTTTCATAAATTTCAGAATGAGATTTAATTGAAAATTTTATGACGTTTTTTAATTCATTAGCAGCAATGTGTAGTGGTTTTGAACTTTCGTTATCAAGAATATTATATATTGTCATATAACAAATTTTATTATTTTCTTTTTCCTTGAAAAAAGAACTAAAATCGTCAATAATAATATATCTTCCATTAATTGTATTATCAGTAATTTGCTGTGCTTTTGCATTAAAGTTTATTGTAGATAATGAAAACAGTATTAAAATTAAGATCTGAATATTTTTACTCATAGTTAATGTATGTAATTATTGTTAGATATTTATCTTTATGTATTTAGCATATAGACATTAGTTTTTGAATTTTCGTTGTTCTTTATATTCTTTGAAATAATATTTTTAATCTCTCATAAGATGTAGAGGGCCTTGTATTTCATATTCTTCTTCATCCATTCCTACAGCATTTATAATAAAGTAAT
>CAYUWD010000193.1:0-3712 GCA_964448235.1 uncultured Bacteroidales bacterium
TCTGTTCGTAAGGAAGTTGTTGAATTTTGTAAAGATATTGTAAAGTAATTACATATTACTAATATGTTCCAATACTTCATTTTTCTTACGACGAGAAACTGGAACTATTTTTTCATCAGTCATTACAATATAACCACCATGTAATCGTACAAATGTTTTAATATACTTAATATTAATTAGGTGGGAATTATGTGTGCGAATAAAACCAGAATCTGTTAATAATTGTTCGTATTCTTTTAGTGTCTTTGAAACTAAAACTTTTTTTCCATTGGTTAAGAAGATATTTGTATAGTAATTATCTGATTGACATCTAATAATTTCATCAGGTGAGACGATATGATACTCTTCGTTAGTAGGTAATACTATTTTTTTAGGGACATTTTTATGATCTTTAATATTCTCCAGTAATGTTGAATGCTGTAGCTGAGGTTCAGCTGTTTTTCTGGATTTTTTAAACTTATTAATTGCGGTTTTAAGGTCCTTAGGATTTACTGGTTTTAAAATATAGTCAAGGGCACTCCACTTAATAGCTTTGATAGCATATTGATCAAAAGCAGTTACGAAAATAATACCGAAATCAATATCATCAAATGCTTCTAATACATTGAAACCATAACCTTCGGGCATTTGAATGTCAAGAAATATAATATCCGGAGTCATTACTTTTATTAAGTCAACAGCTCTTTTTATTGTATCTGCATACCCAACAACTTCAATATCCTTGAAATTATCAGCAAGTATTTTTTGCAGCAATTTATAAGAAACCGCTTCATCTTCGACAATTACTGCTCTAATCATATTACTTGTTTATACATCATTTACTATACAAATTTAATTAAATGGTTTAAAACTCAAAAATATTTTTCAAGTTTAAATATTCCTCTTCTATTTTTGTAATCAATTCTTCTATTTCTTCTTTTTTGTCTATTTCTGATTCTTCTATCTTCGAAGAGTAATAGGCCATTTTTTCAAAAAAAACGGATCTCGCTGAACCTTTTATAGAATGTGAGTTTAGCTTTAAGGAATTTCTATCATGATTATTTAATGCCTCTTTAATCTTATTTAAATATTGATCAAAATTATCAAAAAAGGTCTTGACCAGAACAATGATAAAATCTTCGTCACCGCCAATAATTTCGAGTAATTTATCACGATTAAAATGCTTTAATTCATCTATATTTACATTACTACTACTCATCTTCATTTGCAGTATTTAAATAAGTTTTTAAAACTTGTTCTATCTTGTCGTAGCTTACAGGTTTAGTTAAATATTCATTCATGCCAACATCGTGAGATTTTGTCCTTTCTTCAGAAAGCGTTCCTGCACTTATTGCAATTATTGGTGTATCTTTGTCTCTAAGTCTTATTTCCTTGGTTACATCATATCCGCTCATTTCCGGCATATGAATATCCATGAAAATAATATCCGGGTTGAAAGTTTTGTACTTATCCAGTCCTTGTATTCCATCTTCAGCCTCAATTATTTCACATTCAGGTATAATACTACTTAATATGTGCTTGAACAACAAAAGATTCGTTTCATTATCTTCAACTACCAATACTTTTAAATTATCATTTTTTACTTGAGCCTCTTTAATCTTGCTATCATAAATTATATCGTCAACAGCTTCATCTTGAGTTATATCTTCTTCTATTTGATTTTCAGTTTTAAGGCAAATACTAAAAAAGAATTCGCTTCCTTTTCCTGCATTAGAGGTAAATTCTAGTTTACTTCCCATTTTTTTGAGCAAGCTATTAGCAATTGATAAACCTAGACCTGACCCACCATACTTTTTTGTAATAGAAGCATCTGCTTGAGTAAAGGATTCTAGTATCTTGGATTGTATCTCTTTAGGAATTCCAATACCAGTATCTTTAATTGAAACCTTATAAGTATAATCACCTTTATTGTTTGAACCACATTCAGTAGTTGAAATATCTATTTGTATTCCTCCTTTTTCGGTAAATTTAATTGCATTACTCAGCATATTCAATAAAATCTGTCTGATACGCAATTCATCCGTATAAACAATTGTTGGAATATTACTTTGATAATTAAATGATATTTTCAAGTTCTTTTCTTCACATGGGAGCTTAACTATTTCATAGATATTTGAAATAAGTTTTTTTAAGTCTATAAACTCATAATTTAACTCTAGCTTGCCCGCTTCTATTTTAGAAAAATCTAGAATATCATTTATCAATGCTAAAAGAGTGTTAGCAGAGACATTTATTGTATCTGTGAATTTCTTTTGTTTTTCGTTTAGTTCTGTTTGTTTTAATAAATTTGAAAAACCTATTACTCCATTTAATGGAGTTCTTATTTCATGACTCATATTAGCAAGAAACTCACTTTTAGCAGCATTAGCTTTTTGTGCATTTTTAACAGATTCTTTAAGTTTAGTATTTAACTCTTTACGTTCAAGATATAGTGAAACATAATGTGAGTAGAGTTCAATCAGTTCCCGATTTTTTAGTTGTGTATCCTTATTGAAAATGAGAGTAAAGTAACCAAGTAGCTTTTGTTCATTTGATACTCTGATAATAATGGTATTACCAATATTGAATTTATTTGTCAGGTATTCCAATGGTTTTTGAATACCTTTAAGGTTATTAAATTCAAATAAGCGTTCTTTAACCACAATACTTCCTGCCTTTAATCCCTCTTCAAGTTCAGTGTTCCGTGACCATGTTTTTCCTTTAAACTTAATGCCTATAGCATTACATGCGTCAACAATTCTTTCATTAAATCCAACTAAAGAAACTGTTTTTGCTTCAAATTCTTCATTCAAGTATAGGTTGAATCCACAATAACTTGCACCAGAAACTTTACGAATGCTTTCAGCAATTTTATCATAAAATTTGTCATCTGCACCTTTAATAAGTATCTCTGTATTATGCATCATCTCCAGAAGTAGTTCTTTTTCTTCTACTTCATGGCTAATGTCAGTATGAGATCCCGCCATCCTAATAATTCTACCTTCTTCATCCCTTATTCCTTCTCCTTTTGCTCTAATCCAGGTGTAAGTGCCATTTTTTTGACGTGCTCTAAAGTCGATACTATAGTTAGTAAACTTTCCAACTAAATAGTTCTGCACAAAATCATTTACCCTTGAAGCATCTACAGGATGCAACATTGAATAAAATGAATTTATGTTATTTTTTATTTCTGATGGCTCGTAACCAAGCATAGTTTTCCATTTATCAGAGAGAAATAAGGTATTGCTTTCAAGATCCCAATCCCAGATTCCATCATTACTTCCGTCTATTGCTAATTGGAATTGTTCTTTTGTTTTACGTAATGATTCTTCAACCCTTACTTTTACAATTGTTTTAGAAATTATTTCAGAGATTATTTGTAAAGTATGAATTTCATCATCGCTCCAGGTGCGTCTATGATTTAAACAATCAAATCCTATAAAACCAAGAACTTTAGATTTATTTCTCAATGAGAAACTAAGAAGTGATTTAATTCCCTGCTCCTTATATATACTCTTTTCAATATTAGCTTCATCTGGTAATTCATTAACATCATTAATTAATACATAGTGATTCTTATTTATCTGATTTTTCCACCATGGAAAACTTTGTTTATTGAACTCTTTAAAATTAATTCTGTCTGAACCTACAGTATTAGAATCATATTGATATAAATCGTCGAAAATTCCAACAGATTTATCAAATATATTGATAATTACTCGATCCACCTTAA
>CAYUWD010000194.1:0-3665 GCA_964448235.1 uncultured Bacteroidales bacterium
ATGAGTAATAGTTGCTGATGCGTCTTCTTTGCAAACTCCAGTGAAGCTAATTTTTGTTTCTGATGTTCTTGTAACAGTTCCACTTATACCCCAATATATTTCATTTTCTCCATCTTTAATTAAATCGTTTCCTGAAATTGTTACTTGGCATTGATCTCCATTACTTCCTGAACTTTGGTCAATATCAATAGTCCCTCCAATCGCTGCTGGTACGTTTGTAATCGTAACAACTAGCTCAGAGCCTGTTCCACCCATATTTACTGTTGTGCCATACATCATAACTTGGTTTGTACTTGTTCCTTCTGCAACAATATTGCCATTCATTTCTAATTTATACTCTGCCCCTCCGTCTGTATTTGATGGTGATTCGTTATCATCTTTTTTACAAGAACTTAGGGCAATTATGAAAAGACTTAGTAAGATTGCAATTGTGAAAATTTTCTGTTTCATATTTTTCTTTTTTCTTTGTTTGTAATGTTCTTTCTATTAATGGACAATTATTATATTTATCTATTCTTCCTTATAAATATAGAATTCTGTATAAGTTTTGTCTTCGTCAGCGTCATATCTAGTACCAGGAGCATACCATTTATTTAGACTAACATAGGCAATACCCCTTGTAGGACTGTGGCCAGAACTGTTAAAGCACGAAATTTCTGTCCATGTTTCTCCACCATCAATAGTTTCAAAAATACCACTTGTTTCTACTCCTAAACCATTTTGATCATCGTAAAAATTAATGTAATTAAAATCAGGACTAGGATCGTTTGTGGATAGAAGTTTCTCAGTCCATGTCATTCCTCCGTCTGTAGTTTTAAATATGGTGTTCCATATTTGGTCTTTTTCGTTTGCAAGAACATAACCTGTATTATTACTTGGGAAATTTACATCATAAATATATGTTGTGTTTATTGGAGTGTATGTCCATGATACTCCAAAATCAGCCGATCTTGCCATGTATATGTCTGAATCGCCAGATAACATTTTTATAGGTACATTTATAACACCATCTTCAGAGAGGTTCATGTCGACTTCAGGATTAAATTCCAAATGAACAGGCAATTCTACTGTTTGAGTTACTTGATGCGTGGTATTTGACACTCTATATAAAATACTAAGACCGCTTTCATGTCCATAAATATCATGTCCAATAAATACGGCATCTGTACTGTTTACTGCGAGTACATCCCACGTGCCAAATGAGGCATCGACAATTTCTGTCCATGTTTGTCCTTGGTCAGTTGTGTACTTAATCTTATTTGCACTACCCATACCAGAAATCCAAGCAGCCTCCTCTATCATGTAACCATCTGATGAGTTAAAGAAAGTAAAATAAGGTTGAGATGTACTTGTCCAAGTTTGCACTTTAAGGTCTGTGTTTTTCTCACTCCAAGTTAAACCTCCATCACTAGTATATAAAAGAGATTTATTGTTATTTCCATCAACACCATTTGCTAATAGCCAACCTTCTGATGTGTTTATAAAATGTATCGATCTTGCATAATCTATAGAATTTGTTAAGTCTATTACTTCAAAACAAGTTTCAGTTTCTGTTGTATCTACAGGGTCAACATTATCATTTGGGTTATTAGGATCAACTGGGTCAATTGGGTCATCTTTACAAGATGCAAAACCTAACATAATTCCAAAGCTCAATAATAATACGATTGATGTAATACTTAGTTTATTCATTTTTAATTTGTTTAAAGATTAATAATGTGCAAAACTATGAGATTTTGAAGTTTTGGATACTACCCTTTAGTGTAGTTTTTTGTGTATTACTATATTATTTGGGTTTTTTGAATGGCTTCAATACGATTTTTTACATCTAATTTGATAAATATGTTTTTTGTATGAAACTTGACGGTATTAATGGATACAAATAATTCATCAGCAATTTTGATATTATTGTACCCCTTGGAGATTAGAATTAACACATCATTTTCTCTCTCGGTAAGATCAAAGGATTTAGCTATTTCTCTGATTTGAATCTCTCGACTTTTTTGTTGATGATTATACTTAGATTCATTTTCTTCTTCTATTTGGTTGATTTTGTTAATATATCTAAGTATATCGCTTTGCATTTGAGCATTTATAAGTTTATTGTTTTTTCTGTATAAAATGAATGTCATAAACGTACCTGCAGATATTAAAACAATAATTGCTATGATTAAGTATAGTTGAGATATTTCTCTTTTCTGTACAATGTTGTTTAATTCTAAGATTTTAATTTTATTCTCTTTTTTATCTACTTCATATTTTACATTCAATAGATTTATCTGTTTTTTCTGCTCTATCCCATTAAGTTGTTCTTGAATAATATATTTCTGTTGTATTATTTCATTTGCCTTTTTGTAGTTACCCATATTCTCATACACCTTATATAAGGTAATTAGGCAGTCATACTCTACTTCTTTATTTGAATTTTCGATAGCCAAATTTAATGCTTGTATAGCTTTTTCTTCTGCCGCAATATAATCTAGTTGATAGTAATGTAATTCGGCTTGGTAATTTAGTGTTGGGGCAATTGTTTTTTCAAAACCATGTGCTATGCTTTCATCTATTACTGATTTAAAAACCGAATCGGCAATTTTGTATTGATTTTGTAACATATAAATATTGCCGATATTATTATCAACAATCAGTAATTGCCTAATTAAACCTTCACGTTTGTAAATATTTTGAGCTTTTTGGTAATAGTATAGTGCCGAGTCGTAGTCTTGAACAAATTCTTCGAAATGTGTGGCAATATTATTTTGCGAATTAGCACTACTGATAAGTCCGTTTTCATCTTTTGATGAAATGGATAAAGATTTTTGATAATACTCTAAAGATTTTTCACCTTCTTTGAGTTGCTGATATACGATTCCGATATTATTGAAAATTTTAGCCATTCTAAGTTTCATATCAAGAGACTCGAATATTTTAAGGGCTTCTAAATATTTTTCTATGGCTGCAGGATATGAACCAGAGACTTCTCTAACTACACCAATGTTGCTAAGTTGCTCAGCATATTCAACCATCATTTTATTCTTGAGATACTTATTTGCAGCAATAGAAAAGTAGTATTCAGCTAAATAATAGTTTTCTTTATAAAAATGCACATGAGCTATTTCTATACATGCCATTTCTGCATGATTTGGAAATCTAGCAACAATTTGATCTGAAAAAATTATTAATTTATCATTATCATCAACGTAATTTGTATTTAAACTATCTAATAAAGTTTGGAACAATGTACTATCTTGTGCAGTAAATGCGGAATCTTTGATAATTTTATCTTGATGACTACTATTACAAGAGAATAGTAGAATTACTAGTAAAATAGGGAGAATAAAAAACTTTTTCATTAATATTTTAGTAAATAAAACACATTTTCTTATTTCATCCAACCATTTAAAGTGGTCAATACCATTTCTTTGTCTTCTTCTGGTAGATTCATTATTCTAGTAGCATGAGTACCATTAGGTTTTATTACCTTGATTACATTACAATTTGAGGATACATCCGGAGCTGCAGCTGTCCATGGATCATATTCTCCATAAATCATAATGGTTTTCTTTGCTTTAGTTTTTAAAAATTCCTGCAAATCAATTGACGTTTGTGAATAGAACTCATATCTTTGAAAAATATTAAATTTACATAATCAATAGGGAGACATTAGT
>CAYUWD010000195.1:0-3561 GCA_964448235.1 uncultured Bacteroidales bacterium
GTTAAACCATCAATTTTTAGTTTTGCGCCAACATTAATTGTCAAGTTTCCTTTTAAATAAACATCTGTTATTGCCTGACCACCACTTGTAAATGGATTGGAGGTTTGTGTCCATGAAACATTTGATCCGGTAATTGTTATGTCGCCGGTGGTTGGGTTGTGACTTACACCAGTCATACTAGTTTTTACAGCACTTTCGTTATAGGCATAACAACAATCCAGCTCATTGCCAACAGTATATAAATAAGTGCTCCCATCTATTTGCTCGGGCAAAACAAAACAATCAGGTGCACTTGCACTATAATCAGAAATTATGACATTATTTATTAGTTCGACTGTTCCTATTGTGCATTCCTCGTTAACATAATTAGATCCAAATAGTAATTTTCCAATTTTACCATCATTTGATGCGACATAATAGGTGTCGTAAGTGGTTCTTTCGATATGAGAATGAGTGTATTTAAGAGCATTTGGATCAATAATGCTTACATCAAAATTAATATTGTTGAAACTACTCGTATTGTAGCGATAAAATCCTTTGCCCGCACTTGCTAAAAGCAATTTAGATCCATCGTGAGTAAACTCGCAACCTACTACTTGGTGTGTTTGTGCCGAAATACTAAGCTTATACCAGTCGTTATTTGTTGTTCCTAGTACGCCGGTAGTTGGATTTACTTTCCATAAAAATGCATTTGCGATTGTGTAATTATTATTTGGGTTTGCATTTGCAACACACAACATATCAAGATTAGGCGACAATTCAAATTCGGAAATTAAACTTACATCATTTGTAGGAACAACTCGTGTCTGTACAAGAGACATATTTCTTTGACTTATTTCGTAATAGTTTACTACAATTTCTGAATTTTGAGTAGTTCCATTAACCGCAGTAAATGCTGCGTAAAATCTAAAATTGTCAGAAGTGCCAATGAAGTCGGAAGCAACAATTCCGCCCGGACCTAATGTTGACCATGTACCTCCTTGAAATATCGTATCAACAAAATCGCTTTCAACAATATTTTGAGTATGAATGTTAAATATTGCATATCGTATCTCCCACCAACCGGTTGTCGTGCCACCACTATAGTTTTTGCGAAAAACGGTGTAAAAAATATAATATTCACAACAGTTTGTTCGTGTGCGAGGGATCATAACAATCTCACCAGTCATTTTTGCATAATCAGACGATGTAGGATCGTACAAGGTATAAACAGGGTTGCCTCCGGCAGGCAAAAATAGCTTATTATCCACAATACGAAATAGCATATTGTTGGTTTCGTCATAAAAAGCGTTACAAGCTCCGGTTTTTGTATAAGTTCCGGTTGCCAAACTTCCCAAATTGTTTACAGTAGGTGGATTTGTGCTAAAGTTTAGCTGTTTGTTTACAAAACCCCATCTTTTCATTTGTTCTGTTTGCGAAAACAGATTAGTTGCGATACCGAATAAAACCAGCATCAGTAGTAGTTTTTGATTTTTCATAAAAATAAAATTTAAGTTAATAAAATATAAAAGACACTAAAGTTTAATAAATTTTGAACGCAACCCCGTTTGTGTTTTCACTAGATAAACTCCGGGTTTTAACATCGAAACATCAATAGTATAATGTTCGGAATTTAGATTTGTATTGATTATTTCTTTACCGAACAAATCAAATATTTTTATTATAGTATTCTTCTCGTTACCTGATAGTTCAATAATTATATAGTCGCGAGCAGGGTTGGGGTAAATAGCAAAATAATCATTAAAACCTGCTTTACTAATTGAGTTTAAAATATAGTTTGAGTTTAATGGCAATTCGGAATTGCCTAAGCTATCTGTTTTGAGAAAAATAGGGTATGCAGGTAATTTATCCATTGGCTGAATCCTTCCAACAGTAGAATAAGACGAATCTGTTTTATTGTAACAAACTGAGAAAAATGTAGACATGAACTCTTCATTACCAAATAGTTTGTCCCAAAGAATATTTCCTATTTTATCTACTTTAATTATAAAAGCAAACGCCCAACTCATTTCATTATAGACTGTAGGAAAATTAAACGACCCTGTAATAATAATATCGTCATCAGGCGTAACTTCAATATCACGAGCCCATGATTCTATCATTATTGGATGATACGCAAATGTTTTACTCCATAGTACTTCTCCATTGTCATCAATAACTGCAATTATTGGTGAAGGGGAGCAATCGTATCCATCTCCTAAGCAGCGATAAGCAGCCCCGCAAATTGCATAATTGCCGTCGTGCATTGGTGTAATAGAACGAATCAAAGTTGGCAAACCGTTTCTACGCCACAATTTTTCCCAGACAACCTCGCCATTCTCGTTTAGCTTGACAATAAGAGCCCTATTGTATAAAATTGAGATATTGTCATCGTCAGGGTCAACAAAAAAGCCTGCTGCAATTATTCCACCATCATCTGTTGGGCAAACTCCTGGAAACATTCCCCAATATTCAGGTGTTTCATAATAGTAATCCCACAGTTGATTGCCCTCCTGATCTGTGCATACTATCCATGGCATTTCGTTACCACCAATCTGAGAATATGAATTAGATAGACCTACTGCAACTATTTTATTGCCGGTAGTTACGCATACACTATATAATTCATCGTTAAAATTATACCCATATTCTCCTGCTCCGGGAGCGCCTCCATAAGATTTTGCCCATATTACATTACCGAGTTGGTCTAACCGCATTATCCCCCCATTAAAATGAAATTGTCCGGTAGCTTCTTCAACATAATCTAGCGACTGCGATACCAAAACATAAGTGCTATCGTTGTTAATGCACAAATTAAAACCTAAGTTTTTCCAATTATTATACATAGTTTGCCATTCTAATTCGCCGTTTGCATCAAGCTTTATTGCAACATATTTGTCGTCTCCATTTTCAGAGGTGCCACCACCGATAATCCAACCTCCGTCATAGGTTTGGTAAACTCTCCATGGGACAATGTAACCACTAGTGTCCAGATTGTAAATAAAACTGTTCTCTTGCCCATAGGAATTAAAACAAAATGCTAAGGCAAGGCAAATAAATAGTGTTAGTGTTTTCATAAGTTGTTTGTTTAAAGTTTAATAAATTTTGAACGCAATCCCGATTGTGTTTTCACTAGATAAACTCCGGGTTTTAACATCGAAACATCAATAGTATAATGTTCGGAATTTAGATTTGTATTGATTATTTCTTTACCGAACAAATCAAATATTTTTATTATAGTATTCTTCTCGTTACCTGATAGTTCAATACTAACAAAATCGCTTGCCGGGTTAGGATAAACAGTAAAGTTGTTAGCAACTATTTCATATTCTTCAACAGGTGAAGTGTAATTGCCTAAACCCATGCTATCAACTTTTACGACACACATTGATGTGTATTGATCAAAGCTTTCGGAGTTGCCGATAATTAAAAATCCTCCGTCGTTTGACTTTATAATATCACTTAACATTTCTGATCCTGTACCACCTATTGACCTTTCCCATAATATTTCATTAAAATCATTAAGCTTTTTTAACCAAAAATCAACCTCACGTCCGACTGTTCTCATGCTTCCTGCTATTA
>CAYUWD010000196.1:0-3478 GCA_964448235.1 uncultured Bacteroidales bacterium
ATTATTGAATATTGATTATTGAATATTGATTATTGAATATTGATTATTGAATATTAATTATTGAGTATTGAAACTTTATCTTGGCATAGGAGGAAATCTGGGAGACAGATTACAAAACATTAAGGATGTTATAAAAATGATTTCTGATAGAATTGCTGTACCCGAAAAAGTCTCACCAATATATTTAAGTGAACCATGGGGATTTAAACATGCAAAATATTTTACAAATGCTGTAGTAAAACTTACAACAGATAAAAATCCGGAACAAATTCTTGAAATAATCTTATCAATAGAATCTGAATTAAAACGTGTACGCAGCAAATCAGGATATCAGGGCAGAACAATGGATATCGACATCTTGTATTATGGAGATAAAACAATAAAAAGTAAAGTTCTGGAAGTTCCTCATCCAAGAATCAAAAATCGATTATTTGTTTTATTACCACTTCGGGATATTGATAAAAACTTTATCGATCCGGTTAATGGTAAAAGTATTACTCAAATGTTAGAAGAGTGTTCTGATAAAGGAAAAATTAAAAAACTAGAGTATGGAACATGAAAAGTTCATGAAGATGGCAATTATGGAAGCTCAAAAAGCTGCCGAAGAAGGAGAAATACCTGTTGGTGCAATAATTGTGTGTAACAAACGCCCTATAGCTCGTGCGTATAATCAAACCGAACTTCTTAATGATGTAACTGCACATGCCGAGATTCTTGCAATTACTGCCGCAGCAAATAATCTTGGAGCAAAATATTTAACAGATTGCACACTATATGTTACTCTTGAACCTTGCGTTATGTGTGCTGGAGCATTATCATGGTCACAAATATCAAATATCGTTTATGGAGCCAGTGATCCAAAAAAAGGATACACTTGTTTCAGCGATAAAATTCTTCATCCAAAAACAAAAGTTACCAAAGGTATTTTAGAAAAAGAATGTGCTAAACTTATGACAGATTTTTTTAAAAAACGGCGTTAAATTTTAATAATGTTGCCGTGACTTAAAGGCACACCGACAGTTTATTAAAAAGCTTAATCCTTCACAAATTTACCCGTAAATATTTTTCCCCCGCCCCAAAACTGGATCACATTAAATTTCTTGTTGGGACATTTTTTAGTATAATCTGATTTTGTTGTAAATAATTAACATATTATTTCAAGTTGTAATGCGATGATAATAGTTTCTTTTTCAATAAAACAATGTTACATCGTCGTTTTTATCCTTACATTTTAGAACTGTCCATTTCGAACGAAGTGAGAAAACTTCCAGACATAATGAAAAACTTTAAACAAGAATGATTTTAGTTTTATAAACTTAATATCCAAACTTTCTCCTTGATGAGAAAGTTACAAAGAATCAAGATCAGGTAAGGCCTACAACCCGCCTCACACAAAACAAAAGAACTGTAAGGTAACCTAGTATAAGAAAATAAAATAGACCCTCCTAATTAACTTTTAATCTAATTAAAACAATAATTTGATAAGAACAGTTTTTATTTTCTTATAAACGACATGTCGGCTTACCACAGTTCTATTTATTTTGTGCTTACCGCTAGAGCTGCCGCCTACCTGATCAGGCCAACGCTCTTACACTTCCGTCAATTCACAGAAACCTTGCTTGTGTTTAACTATCCCTTCAAATTATATTGATTGAAAAATACATACTGTATATACACCAACAAGAAATTCCATGTGATCCCCAAAACTGAACCATATAGTAACCGGAAGGTAAATCATATATATCAAAGTCAAAGGAACAAGATTCAGGAAACAAGGGACAAGAGGCGGTATTACCTGTTAATGCTTGTTTCCGAAATATTTGTTGGAGAAGATATTGAATGCTTTAATGGTATTAAAGATACAATTTGTTGGAATGGACGAAATAACAACAATGCACCAGTTGCCCCGGCATGGTATAAGATAGAATTTAATGTAACAAATGACTGTGGAACTTTTAATGAAGATCATTGCTTACTACATACACAAGGGACAAATTTTATTTCAAAAACGCCATATTTATGTAATAATTCAGTTTATTTACCAATTGAGTGTTGTGGGCACGAACCTGATGTTTACATTTATGATGAAGTATTTACAGGAGCAGGTTATGCTGATTTAATTGCAATGAATTCGATTACTGCTGAAGACATTACAGTAGAAACTTCTGTTGACCTTGTTCATTTTCAAGCCGGTAATTATATAGATATCACTGATGCCATAATAGAAGGAGATTTTATTGCCGAAATAAAACCCTGCGAACCATTGTATAATCGTGCTTATTTTACAATTACAAACTTCTTAAAAATGTTGAAAACTTTTTTATTAGACACACTTTTTTGGACGGGCATTAGCAAAGTTCTCAACACCCCATCATTTAAGCTAAAGACAAAGACAAAAAGCACCTAATGACAATTTTATGAATTTAAAGCAAATTTGCAGTTTTACTGCCAAATTTATGTAGTACATAGGTGAAAAATTGAAATAAAACATGATTTGTTTGCGTCGTTTTAGTTTTTTTGCTATTTTGTATGAGAAACCAACCGTTATTGTTATGAAAATGTCTTTTTTTAAAGAAGTTTTGAGGAAATTCTCTCTCTCTCTCTCTCTCTCTCTCTCTCTCTCTCTCTCTCTCTAAACACTGGGTTTTAAGACTAAGTACTTTAGTTTTGTTTGTATTGTGTTCTCATATAGTTTTTGCCCAATTTTGGGATTCAAACGGAAATAATCTTGTAGAAGGAAAGAATAAATTAGGCTCTCTTAATGATATTAGTGTATCGTTTGTTACAAACGATGTTGAGCGTATGCGATTGTTGAATAATACAGGTTATTTGGGGATAAACACATCAAATCCTACAAGGTATTTAGACATTGACGGACAAATAAGATTGCGTTATAATGCTATTATTCATGGGGTATTAATGTCTGATGCTAATGGAAATGCTACCTGGAGCTTATTAAATCTGAATTTAAGTGGAAATACTCTTAGTATTCAAAATCAGGGAAACACTGTTGATTTAAGTCCATATCTCGACAATACCGATTCGCAAACACTTGTACTTAGCGGTACATCTTTAAGTATAAGTAATGGTAATAGTGTAGCATTTACAGGTTGGGATACTAATGCTTCTGACGATTTTTCGGGAGATTATAATGATTTAGTAAATCAACCCACATTATTTGATGGAGATTATAATTCATTAAGTAATTTGCCCACACTTTTTGATGGAAACTATTCTTCACTTACAGACTTACCGGATTTTTCTGAAGTAGCACAGTCAGGTGATTATTACGATTTAATTAATTTGCCGGAATTATTTGACGGTAATTACAGCAGTTTATCAGGAGTACCCACAATTGAATCGCTAAATTATTGGCAAAAGTCAGAGGATAATTTATATTATAATACAGGCAATATAGGTATAGGCATATCAAGTCCAAAAAAACAATTACATATTCACAATTCAAAGTATTCTGATA
>CAYUWD010000197.1:0-3468 GCA_964448235.1 uncultured Bacteroidales bacterium
TCATTGACGAATTTGGTGAATTGATGGTAGAAAAGTGTCCGCATTACATATAGGTGTTGTTAGCAGCTGGGCGTTTTTCATCAGAATAGATGTCAAAAAACGATTAAATATTTACATTAAACCCTATAGACTTTTGTAATTTTGAAAACCAACATATTAATCATTACCTAACGGATGAATTGAATTTAAGATTTTGATACCAGTCAAAGTGTCAATTTTTTCTTTTGAATTAGTTGTAGAATATTCATAAAGTAGTAACTTCTGATTAATGATGAAAAAGGATGTTAGCTGATAATCAGTTGAGTCTGCATGAAAATTATTTGAACAACTAATACAAATTTTATGTAAAGATAAAAGTCTTATTGTTATATCGTTATTTAAGTTAAAAGTTGAATTATAATAACTTGCTGCTGCTCTGACAAGCATTTCAATGATACTACAAGTTTCAAATTGATAAAAAACAATACTTTCATTTTCCGAATTAAATGTATGTTTTGGTTTATATGAGTATTGAACAAATACAGTATCAATTTTATGATTATTAAAATTAGGTGGCAATTCGAAAGTGAAAGTTTCAAAAATAGTTAAACCTCCAGTTTTTGTTTTTGAATTATCGGTTGAGCAACTAGATATAAGAAGAATCAGTAGTATAGGCATTAGTAGAACTAGTTTACCATATCTGTTCTTCGTCTTTATCTTTTTTATTGAAGCCATATTTGAATTATGAGTCTTGGTTTTCCGAATTACTTAAATATTCTTTTTACTCTTTTTTATGCAAATATTTAAGTTAAGAACTAATGTTGATTTGCAGGCTTTACGCCTTGTTGCTAACGGTCGCAGCTATGTAGCGTGCGGATTAGAGAACGCTGGTTTACCTGTCAAGGTTGCTACGAAGCCGAATTTTGAAATTTTGATTTTAATTTGTTTGTACTAAAAGCCAAATTTTAAAATTTGGCGATGAACGAACCCGCGACGACTGAACGCTGTACCCGTTCTCCCGCATGCTATATAGGTGTTGTTACCAACTGGGCTTTTTCCTATTCTTTCTGTTTTATTGTACGAAGAGCCCATAACAATAGAAGGTAGAGAAAACGGAAAGGGTAAACAAGAATTAGTACTGATATAATAAAATATATGCTGAAATTTATTTGTTTATCAAACGATAATGTTTTTGACTTAGACTTTCGTAGGAACTCTTTTTGTTGTTCTAGCTTTAGAATTGTATTTGTGTAATCTTCGATACGCTGTATGTTAATACTATCTGTTTGAGATGGAGTTGTTTCTATTTGATGCTGTGATAAAAGATCCCTGAAAAACTGATCTTGAAATGCTGAAAAAGACTTTGTGTAAAGTTGTTCCTTATGAACAAAGTCATATAGCTTCTTGATTTCTTCTATATCAGAATATTTAATATTAAACTCCTCAAAAGATAATAAAGAGTCACTATAAAATCCATCTTCGAACAAACCTTCATATAGTTTTGTTCTACTATTTTTTATTGAAGAATCATTTTTTATAGTTTCTTCATTTTCTTTAATTGTTATTGAGATATTAGGATTCAATGATTCTAAACTGTCAAGATGAAATTGAGTTTGTGTAATTTCTTTTTCTGTTTTGTTTATTGGGATTAGTTTTACCCAATTATAGCAAAATGTACCTCCCCAAAATAGAAGGGTTAGTAATATTACTGAGAAAAAAACAATTATTTCTTTAGCAATAAGTTTCTTCGTTTTTATATTCATTTTAATTATTTTTAATTATTCAATTATGATTTCTTAAGTAGTAATATTGTTGTAGCTTAGTTCAAATGTCAAATCAGAACCTGAGTGCTCTTGAGCCTTGTTGGTAACTCGTTTATACCTTTACTTTTTTTCGCCGTAATTTACAAAAATTAAGGAATAACCACACTTTTTTTCTTGGTTATTTTTTTGTCGAACCTCTCGTGTTTCTATTTTATCCCTAAAATAAATCATCATATGGTGTGCGTATATTTTGTAAACTCCTCTCACTTACATGTGTGTATATCTCTGTAGTTTTGCTGCTGCTATGTCCTAATAATGTCTGTATGTAACGTAAATCCGTTCCGGATTCTAATAAATGTGTAGCATACGAATGCCTTAACCAATGTAAGGTCGCAGGCTTCTTTATATTGGCAGCTACTAAAGCCTTCTTTAATATCTTTGCTAAACTAGTCTCACTATATTGTTCCCCAGCAGTACTACCCTCAAATAACCAATATCTTGGAGTGTATAAACGATAATATTCTCTTAATAATTCAATTATCTTCTTTGATATTGGAACCAACCTGTCTTTTCGACCTTTACCTTTTATTATTAATAAAAAATGACGCCTCGAATCAATATCCTCAATCCGTAAATTTAAAATCTCACTCCTGCGTAAACCACATGCATAAATCAAACTTAAAATAGTCCTGTGCTTAACGTTCTTTATAACACCCAATATCTGCTTAACCTCATTGCGACTTAATACATTTGGTAATTTCCTCTCCTTTCGGGGACGACGAAACATCTCAACCTCCATCTCCTTGTTTAATACCTCCCTGAAAAATAACTTGCCCGCACTTATTACCTGATTCTGATACATGAAACTGTAATTATTCTTTATAATATAATCATTTACAAACCTTACCATATCATCAGAATCCAACTCCTCAACCGGCTTTGACTTGTTAAATAATAAAAAAGTTCGTAAAGATTTTATATATGTCTTAATAGTAGAATCACTATACCGCATGTGCTTTAACCATCTTTCGTATTTTTTTAAATATGCAAAAATAATAGGGTTTTTATCTTTTTTTAATAATAAAATTTCCGAATCCCCTAACTCTATATTAGGAAATGTCTCTAAAACTAGTTTTATGCTTTCTAACGAATACGGAATATGCCATCCCGAATAGCTTACACTCCATCTAATATCATTTATTTTACGAACCTTTAAAATCAATTCCTTGTTGTAAGGAAATGTAATCAATAAACGTAACTCACACTTGTGTTCTATTTTTCTTGCTTTTATCATAACTAATGATTAAAATATAATCTAATGAGAGATGACAATATAATCAAAAGATGGCATAAATCAAAAAAATATTTTATTTAATAGTGAAAACTAAATTCTATCTTATAATAATATCACGTTATTTAGGAAAATAATCTTTTTGCAAAAATCTAATCATGAACTTATTAATAGCTCCGCTTCATCCCATTAACTAAAAGGAATACACAAAATATAAAATAAGAAAAAATAAAAACAACATAATGTTAAGTGTAAAAATAGGAAGATAAATAGAAAAAAACAAATAAAATGGTGGTTTATTTAATGTATTCGTATATTAAATCTTTAATGTTTATCCATATCGTAAAACTACTATTCAATACTTCTATGCCTGCTTTTTGATTACAACATTCGCATATTCGTGCAGTATAACCTTTTAGTGGACCATCTATTATC
>CAYUWD010000198.1:0-3345 GCA_964448235.1 uncultured Bacteroidales bacterium
CCTTTTTTAAGGTTTTTTAATAACATCGAAATACCGGTCAAAAAGACCGTGTCAAGGTTTAGCGGAGCGACCTTTACACGGTCATTTTGACTGGTAAAATTTATAATTTAAAAAATAAAAAAAATAAAAAAAATAAAAAAAGTTTAAAAATTTTAGTTCCTGGAATATTAAAAATATAATTTCATCTGCAGGTAAAAAATAAATTTTGAAAAAAATAGAAATTTTGGGGAGGTGGTCGGGTTTGGGCGTGTAACAGGTGCGGGGCGGGTGTGTGGCTCTGATCTGTTGAGCGACTGCCCCCGAACAGGTCAGCACCAG
Source organism: uncultured Bacteroidales bacterium (assembly GCA_964448235.1). Taxonomy (GTDB): domain Bacteria; phylum Bacteroidota; class Bacteroidia; order Bacteroidales; family ML635J-15; genus Bact-19. Next base: position 319 of record CAYUWD010000198.1, read on the forward strand.
CGAGGACTGGAAAGAGAAGACGAACGAAGAGAAGCCCTGCTGGAGCGGGTCCCCGAAACCCACGAAAAAACACACAGGGAAAAAAGACAACCTTTAAGGACCTGCACCAGCGGGGCTTCTCGCAGGGAGGCGGAACGATAGGGGAGCGGAGCGACACGGGAAGGACGAGCCAACCACCAACGGAGCAGGGGCACAAAGCGAAACCGTGAAAGAGCCACACACCCGCCCCGACCGTAGGCATACAGCCGGTAATATTTCCCCAACTGGAGGTATACAAGCAGGTAATATATATAGCTCGTCTGCGTGCGTGGGGTGAGCGTTTCGCCCGCAGGCGAAACGCAAGGGGAAGACGCACCGATCGCGGGGCTCGGGCGCGATCGGCGAGGGAGCACGAAGCGACCGAAGCCCCCCCGACACGATGTCGGGGGGGTGCTACTTTATTATATAGCTTTAAAGTGGGCGGGTAACTTAGAATTCAAGGGTAACTTAGAATTTATGGGAAACTTAGAACTTTATTTGCTTAAAAAGAGAAACCTGTTTCACTGCATCCTGACTGTTTAACAGGTTATTGCAAAATGTACATTTTTTTAACCAGTTCAATGTAGCTGCTTTATTTATTTTTCCGCAAAATTTGCAGGGTATTAACCACATAATTCTTTTTTATAACCTTTTTTATTTACACGGCTGCATCTTTTTGCTAATTCTTCTTTTAGTCCTATTGGTGGGGCTTCGGCGGTTAATTTCTCTTGTTTTTGACCTAAGATCAATTGTTCAGTTTTTTCTATAATTTTTGATGAATAAAGCGATGAATTTGACCCTTTTTTTGAATGAGAATAAGCGGGAAATTTATTAAAAATATTTTTATTCTCGTTGTTATAATCATGTTCTTTATGTTTCACGGTCTTTTTGACGGGTATTTTAGACCAAAAAGACAGGGTTTCTTGATCAAAAAGACTGTGTAAAAATTTTTCTGTAAAAACATATTTATTATATTTTTTACCAGTAGTGTCTTTTCTTGCGACATTAACAATATCTTTTCGTTCAAGCTCAGCTAGTGCCTTTCCTGCTTGTCTTTCGTTACAGCCTAGACAATAACCCATTTTTTTATGACTGGGACACATTAAACCAGTATCACAATTTAAATGATTAACAAGCATTACTAGTGCCAATCTTGCTGTTGGTGTTAGCTTTATAGAGCTAAAATATTGTGTGTTTTTTATTTGTAATTGAAGTTTGTTGTTGAAATATTCTTTAAACAAAATTAAATCCTTTATAAATTATTTTGTAAACTTAAGTCTGTGTCCAAGAGTGTTGATTTAAAAGGTTGAAAGTTTTTTGCTGTGTTTATAAAAAAGTCCGGATCTTCGTAGTATTTTCTAGCAAGTTGAATCCGGCAATTTACATTACATTTAGCAAAAATTATTCTTATTTTTGTTTTAATAGTAGATAAACTACATTTAAAAATTGAAGCTATTTTTGGATTTGAATATCCATGTAGGATTAAATAAATAAGTTGTTTTTCCTGTTTTGTAAGCATTGTTAGGCACCAGCTAATAAATAGACATAAAAAAAAAGCTATAATTATTATATAGCTTAGCTTTTTATATGTCAACTTTATCACATTAGACACAAAATAGACTTTTAATAGACATCAAATATAAATAAATTTATCAAGAAATGAATAAAATAACAGTACCTTTTTTAGAAGTTTGTTTTTCAATAAATTTTTTTAGTTGAAGCTCCTGAAGAAATCTTACAACTTTTGATCGGTGTTGCCATCCCCAACGATCTTTCAAAATAGTCATATTGGTGTTTAGACCGTCTTTAGAAATCAACATTAAATCAAACATTGCTTCAAATCTTGATAATTCTTTTGGGTTTTTATAATGATTAAAGTCCTCAGGTGAAAAAACCATAAAATAAACCTTTAAATTAATTAAATTAAATGTCTATTGATAGTATAAACATAATACTTAAAACGTGCAATAGTACATATTAATGTTATAATTATAGTGTTCTAAATAAATAGATTTTTTTTAAAAAATCATGCGTTGATTCTTACATAATTATTATTATAGGACTATAACTAATCGAACGGTAAACTTAAGCGGTTTCCTTGGGTTTACCCGATTGGTTAACCTATAGGTTTAACCAGACCCCAGCAAAAAGAATAGACATTAATAAGAGTTTTAAAAGACTCTTTTTTATTATTTGGATAAATTTATAAGACATTACAGGAGGCTTTTAAACAGCTTCTTTTAATTTTTTGGATATAACTATAGTGATTGTATAAAAATTTATAGTTTTTAAGCTATCAGGCACTTAAATAGAATAGATAAATTGACGATATATTAATTAGTGCTTTCTTTTTTCTTTTTTTCTTGTGTGTGTTTTTTATTTTTTTAAATATCTTGTTTTGTATTTTTTAAGCTATTACTGGCATACAGCAATATTTAAATTAAAAATAATAGACATTTAATAGATGTATTGCAGTTATAGTGCAGATAAATTGCATATTTTTATTAGACAATTTACAAATATTTTACTAATACAAAACAAATAATTTACAGTTACCAAACAGATGCAGAGTAGATGTATTGCAGATAAGTTTTTTAAATTTTAAAAAAAATATAAAAATTACTTAATAATGGCGGTATATTTGGATTTTGGAAATATTCTTAGAAGATTTGATAGACGAAATTATAAAAGATGATTTTAAAAAATATTGTAAAATTAAAAATCATTTTTTTAAGTGGATTCATTTCTTTAAAGAGCTAGATGCGTTAATTGAGCAGTATGACATTTACGGCGAAAACCTTTATATAATTAAAGATTCTGAAAAATTCAAAGAAATTTTAAAAAAAAAAATTGATCAAAAATTGATAAAATCACAAATTTTGAAAGATTACTTTAAAAAATAGTCAAAAATAGTCAAAAATAGTCAAAAAAAGTCAAAAAAAGACTAAAAATAGCCTTTTTTAAGGTTTTTTAATAACATCGAAATACCGGTCAAAAAGACCGTGTCAA
>CAYUWD010000199.1:0-3344 GCA_964448235.1 uncultured Bacteroidales bacterium
ATTACATAATTTCTTGTACTGAATTGAATGAAAGTAAAAACTTTATGATAGTTAGGTAGTTCATATACTATTATAAACTTCAATTGTAGCCAATAAGGCTCCAATATATTAACCCCAGGCTTAACATAGTGTAAGTCTGGGGTTAAAACTATGTGCTAATTTCTTTTGGTGGAAAGTTTGCCTTAGTCTGAATCATTTTTAGTCCCGTATTTTTTAGTGTAGTCTCATTTGTAAAAAGAGAAACAAATAGACCTCAACATTCATCATATAATCTTTATCAATTACTATTATTGTCTTTTTAAAACATTTTACTAATTTTGTTTTGTGAGTTTTAATATAAATATTCTTCGTAGAATTACTCCAAGGTGGGTTGTTTTTACAATTGATATTACCATTAGTTTCTTGTCAATTGTGTTTGCGTATTATCTTAGATTCAATTTTACTATACCTCAAGATGAAATAGAATGCCTTCCATTAATAATATTGGTTGTGTTAACTGTTAGGGCTTTGTCCTATTTCTTTGGAAAAACATATGCAGGAATGGTTCGGTTTACCGGGACAAAAGATATTATAAGGATATTGTTAGTTCTGTTTTTTGGAAGTGTTGTGTTTGTATTAATTAACTTTATAAATCTTGAATTAAATGATAAATATCTTATCCCAATATCAGTAATAATAATTGATTATTTTCTTACTGCTTTTGTGCTTGCATTTTCAAGATTACTTGTAAAAAATTTATTTGTTGAATTTAATAGTCCAAAAAAGGAAAGAGATAGTGTTTTGATTTATGGGACAGGGGAGTTGGCAATAATTACAAAAAACACATTTGATCGAGATACAAAAACAAAATATAGAGTAGTTGGGCTTGTAGATCATCATACAAAAGTTACAGGGAATAAAATTGAAGGAGTAAAAGTATTTCATTTAAAAGATCTTGAAACAGTATTAGTAGCCAAAAAGATTAAAAGTTTTATTATTGCCGATAAGAAAATACCATTATTAAGAAAAAAACATATTATTGAGCTTTGTTTATTGCATAATGTCGAAGTTAAAACAATTCCTGATGTTTCGTCTTGGATAAATGGGGAGCTGAATATTAATCAACTCAAGAAGGTTAAAATTGAAGATTTGCTTGAAAGAGCAGAAATCAAAATGAATAAAGAGGGAATTCGAAAAAATATTATAAATAAAACTGTTCTTGTAACAGGCGCTGCTGGATCTATTGGAAGTGAAATTGTTAGGCAGTTAACAGTATTCTCCCCAAAGAAAATTATATTGTTTGATATGGCAGAAACACCACTTTATGATATTGAGCTTGAAATCAAGGAGGAGTTTAAATTCTTAGATGTTGAGATAATTATAGGTGATATTAAAAATTATGCTCTGGTTGAAAAAGTGTTTAATGAATTTAAACCAGAATATGTTTATCACGCGGCAGCATACAAGCATGTGCCAATGATGGAAAATAACCCCACAGAAGCTGTTGCTACAAATGTGTTTGGAACCAAGACAATTGCAGATGCAGCATTAAGACATTCAGTTAAAACATTTGTTATGGTAAGTACAGATAAAGCTGTAAATCCAACAAATGTTATGGGTGCTAGTAAACGAATAGCAGAAATTTATATTCAATCTTTAATTGAAAATAATAGTACGAAATTTATAACTACTCGTTTTGGTAATGTGTTGGGTTCTAATGGATCTGTTATTCCTAGATTTAAAAAGCAGATTGAGTCAGGTGGGCCTGTTACTGTAACACATCCAGAAGTAACGAGATTTTTTATGACTATACCAGAAGCCTGTCAATTAGTGCTTGAAGCAGGAAATATGGGTGAGGGAGGAGAAATTTTTATTTTCGATATGGGTGAGTCGGTTAAAATTGCTCATTTAGCTAAAAAGATGATTTCATTATCAGGACTTAAACCCGGAAAAGATATTCAGATTAAATATACAGGATTAAGACCGGGAGAAAAACTATATGAAGAGTTGCTTGCAAATAAAGAAAATACTGTTCCAACATACCATTCTCAAATCATGATTGCTAAAGTTAGAGAGTACGATGCCGCAGAAGTAAAAAGTGAAATTGGTGAGCTGTCTGAGATTGCAGCAAAAGGAGATAAGTTTGAGATTGTTGGTAAAATGAAAAGTATTGTACCTGAATTTATTAGCAAAAACTCAGTTTACGAAAAATTGGATAATTTAAATTAGTTGTCAATATTTAGTTCTATTAGGAAGATTTATACAATCAATTATAAAATCACAACAAAAATAAGTAACTTTGTTTTACCAATTTAACAAAGGATTATTATGAAACATTATTTTGCAACATTGTTTTGTGGACTAATATTGTTTGCTCCACTTTATTCTCAAAACGACAATTATAAATCAATTCATCAACAAGAGTTAGAGTACTATAACTCTTTAGGAATTAGTGCTGAAGATTATTATCAAATTAATCAACCAGAAAATGTTATTCAAAATAAATCCGGGAAATCTTGTAATTTAAATAAAATTGTATTTGGGTGGCATCCATATTGGTCTAATGGTTTAGAAGATAATTATGACTGGTCTTTGTTATCAGATCTTTCTTTTTTTTCATATGAAGTTAATGCAGCAACAGGAGAGGCCAATAGTGATCATGGGTGGGAAACATCTACTGTAGTAGACGAAGCCCTTGCGAATGGTGTTAGGGTTAATCTTTGTGTTACGCTTTTTTCGAATCATGCTACATTTTTTTCAAGTTCAACAGCTCAACAAACCTTGATAGACAATCTTATCAGTATGGTTCAAACCCGTGGAGCACATGGCGTAAATATTGACTTCGAAGGGGTTGCATCATCTTTAGAGCCTGAGTTTACTGCCTTTTTAATTGATTTGTGTACACAAATGCATACTGAAATTCCAGGCTCACAGGTTAGTGTATGTACTTATGCTGTTGATTGGGGAGATGTTTTTAACGAAGCAGAAATAGATCCATATATTGATTATTATACAATTATGGGATATGCATATTATTATTCAGGGAGTTCAGTTGCCGGTCCAACAGCACCACTTTATACATTTAACACATTTAATTATAATTTGGCAAAAACAGTTGATTATTATGTACAGGAAGGTGCGAGTTCGGTAAAGATAATTTTAGGATTGCCATATTATGGACATGAGTGGAACACCGAAGGGGAAACAATCCCTTCTAATACAACTAGTAGCGTTAGTTCAAGGACTTATAAGACAGTAAAAGATAACACTTCTGGCAATTACTCAACTAGACAATGGGAGCCAACAAGTTTAACACCATATTATGTCTATTATTCTTCAAATTGGAGACAATGCTTTTGTGATGA
>CAYUWD010000200.1:0-3208 GCA_964448235.1 uncultured Bacteroidales bacterium
ATACTGAAATTGATCTGTCTGTATATCCTGCAGGAATGTATTTTGTTAAAATTTCCACAAAAAATGATATTATTACTAAAAAAGTAATTCGACAATAATAATATTTCGTTAAAAAAAAAGAGAGCGATTAAGCTCTCTTTTTTTTTACATTACCCTCAATTAAGTACTTTTTCATAAACAATATTGGTTTTACCAGAAACGTCTTTAGAACTCATGAAGTAATTTAATGTAAGAGAATTACTGAATTATCAATCCTCTATATTATTTATACTATTTAATTGCATTCCTTTCTTGAATAATCAACCGAGCGAATTAACCCGAATTATTCACCACAACTAATTATATTAGCTTGCAATGTATTGTTACACAATGTCATACGCTTAAATACCTCAAAATAAACGAACCCCAAATCTGGGTATTGTTTGCGATTATCTTCATGCATCTGCTTCGTTGCTAACTCCTTGAACCTTTAGCTCACGACCAAAGGGAGTAAATATAAAGATATGTCGGTGGAGTTAGACGTCTTGCAGCTACATAAAGTTAACCGCATGAATAATCCGGGTTAAGTTCATAAACACCTTTGCAATCAGAGCATTAATATAACGCAACTGTTTTTTAACATGTTTAATTTATAACATTATAGAACATTAAGACATTGTCTATCTATTCGTTACGCATCTAGATTTTTTTATATGTTTTGCATTATTTTATTTATTATTTTGTATATTTGTTATTTAAATTATTAAATAATTAAGTATTGTTATGAAAAAGCATATTTTATTCTTTCTTATCTACTTTTTTGGGGTAAGTTTACATCTACTATCTCAAAACGTGTACTATGTTAAAACAGATGGCAACGACAGTAACGATGGTTTAACATGGGAAACAGCATTTGCTTCGGTTCAACATGCTATTAACCAATCACACACTAATGATAACGGCTACGAGGTATGGGTTGCCGAAGGCAATTACACCCCGACAGAATGTTTATCTGATTATTTTGGACAGCAAACAGATGATGTTTACAAATCATTTGTTATGTATTCTGGCGTAAATGTTTATGGCGGTTTTGCTGGAAACGAAACAACAAAAGAAATTGGTGTTTCTGGTGGTAGAGAACTAGCTAGCGACAATCCATGGGACTTTACTCATGAAACTATTTTAGATGGAAGTACAACAGGTAGTTATCATGTTGTTTGGTACGGTTCTAATGGATTTATTCCTTATGAATTTGAAATAAACGAATTTCTTACAATAGAAATGCAAATACCTGCTCACTTACCTGAAAAAACTATTTTAAATGGTTTTTCAATAACTGGAGGTTTTGCAAACATGGATATTAGACTCGAGAATAATGATAATTCCAAAAGAAATTATTGTCACGTAAGTGGTGGTGGAGTCGCACTAGTTGGTAATGGCGAAGTAAGCAATTGTAACATCCATACAAATATGGCTAAATATAGTGGTGCTGGTATCGGAATGTTTGATGGAGCAGAATTATACAATAGCTTAATTGACAACAACACATGTGTCGGCGTTAACTTTTACCACGATGGTCTTTTTGGAATTGGAGCAAGAGACTACTGGTTAACAAATGGAGCAGGAGTTGGTTCTGGCGGATCTGAAGAATATATGAATATAATTGACAATTGCGTTATTTCATACAATATTGGTGCTGCAAATGATAATTATCCAAATGCACCTAATGCTGGAAATAATAAATACAATGAAGGTGGAGGTATCTATTTAGGATACACAACAATGACAAATACAATAATTACTGGAAATCAAATAACAAAGAATCCATCTCCATATGATGATGGTGCATCTGCTTCTTGTGGTGCTGGTGTATTTTTATATCCAAGAGGAACAGTAGATGCTTGCGAAATTACAGATAATGGTTTTTCTGGAGATCCTCAAAATGGAGCAGGTATTTTTATTGCGGACTATGAAATGGATGCAACAGACTATAATGATCTAATACTTAGCAACTCTTACATTCATTCTAACAATGCCGGTGGTGCTGTTTGTGTTGATGCTCAATATTCAACAGTTAAAAATTGTATTGTTGCAAATAATTCTGGAGTTGGAATATATGGATACGGAAATTGCAAACACAATCAAACTTTAAACTGTCTATCTTATAACAACTCTTCTCTTGGTTGGGGGCATTCTAGTAATGCAAATAACTCAGACAATGAAATAATAAATTCAACAATTGTAAATAATGGGATTGGTATTAGCGTATCAAACTCCAACACACATAAAATTTATAACACTGTTGTGTGGGGAAATAATTCTAACCCTGATGTTTATGCAAATATAGACGTTCAATACTCAGCATTTGACTTCACTGCACCTGCAGGAACAAATAATATTGATATTGATAATGATAATGCTTTAGGTCCAGTATTTGTAAATCCAACTACATCTCATGGTCTGGATCTTGCTGGTTGGGAAGATGCAAATTGGCATATTGAATCAAATTCTTCATTAATAGACATGGGAAATTACGATTTAGCATCAAGTTTTTCAACAGTAGATATAGAAGGTGAAGCTAGATTATATGGCATGCAAACAGATATTGGTGCATACGAATCAAAATTTGGTGGTCCTTGGGTTGAGTTTACTTCTTTTAATCCTGAATATACAACAAACGAAGATGTAATAATCACAGCTTCAGTATTCTCAAATGGTATAATTGACCAACTTTGTGGCATTGGCTACGAACTTTATAAAGACGGAGAATTAATTACTAATGTAAACAATTATGGAACTCTAACATATACTGTTAGACAAACTGGTGACACTTACTATAATGGTGAAATTACAGAAGGATCTGGAATGATTAACGTAACAATCGCAATGCAAGATATTGAAGCTTTTACACTTGGAATATTTGACAATTATTGTGTAAATAGAAACAGACCTATTGAATTTACAGCAAATTTCTCAGAACCTGGTGACTATAATATGATTGTAAAATTCTACTCTTGTTCAAACTCTGGAAATCCAACAGGAACTAGCTTTACTGCTGTTTCTTGTGACGGTTTGGAACATAACGATTATATTGCTGCTAGCTGTGATACTCCTATAGAATTAAATTCACATAGTCTTGATATTACGATTAACCCTGCTATTACAATCAACACTCAACCTGAATCAGAAACTATATGCGAATATGAAAATACTATTCTAAATATTGATG
>CAYUWD010000201.1:0-3177 GCA_964448235.1 uncultured Bacteroidales bacterium
TCGAAGAATTACAAAAATCATAGATTTTTTATTCTTCGGGACAATAATCAATAATTAATAAACAAAGCACAAAATTTAGAATTAGAAATTAACTATATAACTTTAGACACTCTAAATTTCGAACTCCCCACTTATTTTTCAGTACAATTTTTACACATTTTAATTATATCACGATGCGAAAATACTCTTTTTATAAATTTTTTGTAAGTATTTCCATTTCTTATTTTAATGATTTTAGTAATTTTTGTATCTCCAAGGATGAATTCTGCGTTTTTGTCAAAACAACATGGAACCAATTTACCATCCCAGGTTATTACTGAGCCAAAAATTATTCGTTTACAATTACTTGGTAAATTTGATTTAAGGACAGGATTTCCATTATCATCTATATAATATCTTGAATATTTATGATTTTTAGGAATAAGATTTACTTGTTCTTTCCCATATATCTGTGCAGTTTTTAAAACTATTTTATCAATCTTATATTTGTGTTTTATTTCTTTTAGTTTTGGGATTTCGTGTTCGTTATGACTAAATACAAGAAATTGTAATTCTATTTTTGGTCTGTGTTTCTTTTGTATTTTAGAAAGTGATTTTAGAGACTCATATACTTTCTCAATATCTCCGTTAACTCTGTATTTATTATATGTTTCCTGAGTTATACCATCAAGTGAAATAATTATTTTATCAGGTTTAGCGTTTGTAATTTCCAGAGTTTTATCTGCCAGTAGGTTTGCATTAGTTGAAAATTCTGTACGAATTTTATTTTTGTGTGCATAAGCAATCATCTCTGCAAGATTTTTATGCATCAATGGTTCGCCCTGAAAGTGTAAAATAAGATTTATTAAATGCTTTTTGTTATCATCAATAATCTTTTTGAAGAAATCTAAATCTGCATATCCTTTTGGACGTGTTAGTTTTCCTGCTCCTGAAGGACATGCGGGACATTTAAGATTGCAATAGTTTGTTGGCTCAAAAGATAAAAATGATGGAGGAGGTGTTTTCGAATTAAATATTCTTTTTTTTAATTTATGGCTTTTCCCTGAAACCCATTTTAATTTATTAAAATAAGCTGTCAATCTAATAAGATTTATAATCTTATAGATGCTTAAATATTTGAAATTTGTAACTAATCCCAACAGGCTAAATATTTTTGTGCAATTTAGTGAAATAAAACTAGCTGTTCAAAAAAAAGCGAGCTACCCATTATGCTGATAACCCACTGTATTCTTTATGTTATGAAAAAAAACCTAGTCTTTAATAAGTTTTAAATTTTTAATCTGATTATTAGTTTTTATTTGCACAATATAGATTCCTGAATCAATATTACTAATATTAATTTGATTAATTCCTGAAAGATTATTGTAGCACGAAACTTGTTTTCCTGTGTAATCAAATATTGAAATATTATAAATTGTGTTTTCAGATGTTTTGATATTACAATAGTCTGATGTTGGAATTGGGTAAATTGCAAACTTATCTTGACTAAAGTTGCTTAGTTCAACATTGGCTTCAACATCTCTGACAAGTCTAACATAATTATATATTCTAATAACATCACCTTGAGGTCCATGCCCATATGGATAGTCTTCCGGATTACCGGTTTTTGGGTCACTTCTTTGTGATCCTGCACCATGAACATCCAGAAGGTTGTATGTTCCGGATTCAGGAGGCATTTCCATGAATCCCAGAGCTTCCCCAAAACATAAATAAGCAGCATTACCACCTGCTTGTTCTGTCCAGTTAATATGTGTTGTTCCTGTCCAATAGAATGGATAGTTTGTTTCGTCACCTTCGTCAGTTATAGTTGAACAGTTAAATATTGGATCTATTGCTGCTGACGATGTTGTAGCAGGACTTCTTGTGTAGTCAATTATACTTTGTAATTCTTTTGCATTTGGTAATCTCCAATCATCATATCCGCCTATTGTTGCACCTTCTGCATAGGATAATGCGTTTTCCCAAGTAAGACCCTCTCCATTGTCATTTTTAGACCACATTAAACCTGTTGCATTATCGGTAACTGTACCGTCAGAATTATCGATGAAATCATTAATTCCATATTGAGAATTTCCTCTGACAAAATATACATAATATTGTTTGTCTTCAGTTTCTCCGGGCATTGCGCCTGTTTCATAACCTTTAATCCTTCCATCGGCAAAATTAACTCCAAACATTGTTTCTGCACCCATCATTGTAGTGCTAACATATAGGGTAGATGTAGCCATCTGAGCATCAATTATTCTTTCCCCTGCATCTTCGTCTCCATAACCAAAACCAAAGAACTCTATATCAATAAATGGTATTAGTCCGTCGGTTGAGCCTTCGTAACCACTAGGATCAATTCCACTAAAATTAATTAAAGAGTATTGTTCTTTTATACTTGGTAATCGCCAATCATTATATCCGGCAAGACTAAAAGTGTCGGCAGCAGCCATAGCTTCGGTATATGATAATTTGTCATCTGCATCGATTGTCCCGTCACCGTTTAGATCGCAGGTTTGTGCCCACATTAAATTTGTAACATTGTCGGTAACTGTTCCGTCTCCATTGTTAGTATAGCTAGCTTGATTACCTTGATAATTTGCATCTTGACCATAAAATGAGTCTGTTGCAATTGGAGCACTAATTTCAATTGTTGAATTATAAAATGTTTCTTGTCCGGTATCAACTATTCTATATGTTTGAGCAAATATTTGTAAGCCTGCTACAATTAAAGCTGTAAAAAAGATGGTTTTTTTCATAATTGTAAGATTATAGTTTTTACAAATATATTAGAAGATATAAGCAAATAAAAATAAAACAAACAATCAGAAATATTTTATCTACGTTTGGGAAAATATGCACTTTAAATTTTAAGATTCTATGATTTTAGTGATTGCCTCCTTTATTTCAGTTAAAATACTCCCCGGAAACTGCATAACTATCTCATAATCCCACTTTCCGAACATAATTTTATCAAAACTAATTTTTGTAATATTTGGATTCTTTCCCGGATCCCAATAGTCTTTATAAATTACCTTATTATCTTCAATATATATTATCTGAGAATGATGATTTTCGTACTTTTCCCAGCGTGTTTTTTTTGCATTTTTAGTATATTTATTTACGAAAAATTAATTACTTAACCCGGATTATTCATGCGGTTAACTTTATGTAGCTGCAAGACGTCTAACT
>CAYUWD010000202.1:0-3176 GCA_964448235.1 uncultured Bacteroidales bacterium
TCATGGCTTATTATCATTCGCTGGTCATTATTTGCCCCATCGTTGGTAAAAATTTTGATAGCTCTGTCTTCCTGCTGCCTAAGTACGGCGGTACCATCGGCTGCAATGCCAACAAGGAAGCCGTCTGTAGCAGTCGCACCTGTGCCTCCACCGAATGCTTGATTGGTATATGCTGAAAATACAGGATTTGGCTGTCCAAAAATAAATTGATTTCGATCATTTATATGCAGTTTATGCTGCGGAGCTGTGAGCCCGATTCCAATCCTGATATTGGAAAAGTTAAACATTGAAGTGTTGCCAAAATTGATTACTCCATTGGTGGAGCGAATTAAATCACCACCAGGAATATTAAAAGCTGTTCCAAGAATAAGCGAACTATCACCAATAAACAATGGACCTGAAATTCTTACACTATCCTTTATAATAGTGTAATCATTTGTTGTTACTCTTATCCTTTCTTTACTATTTGTTTTAATAACAAAGTCAGATTTGTTGGTACTACCAATGAAATTATTATTTCCGACATTATTGTTGCCGGTAAGTTTCCATGTATTGCCTTGTCCATAGGCAATGCTCGTAATAGCTGTTATTCCTATTATAACAACTGTTGCAAGACTTTTTCTTAATTTAGCATTTTTCCTTTTCATAATTTTTGTCTTAAAGTTAATAATAAAGTTACCTAATTATAAGTATTTTTTTTGTGATTGATTTCTTATTTAAGATACATTGTATATAGTATATGCCTGATGATAATGTACTTAAATCTATTTCAATATTTGCAATTGACGAAATACCATATTTTTCTTTTTCTCCATAAGAATTATATATAATATAGTTAATCTCTTTTGAACTTTTGTTTTCTATAAATAAAATATTGCTTGCAGGATTCGGATAGATACTCACATAATTTTGTATTTCATTTTCAGTTTTTGTGGACATATCACAAAGCAGTGAATCTTCAGAAACACATATATCATCAATATAGTAATATGGTAAACAATTTGTGTCTTGACCAAATGTTAGCACTTCAGTATTATAATTATTAAAAAAATTTCCAATAATAATATATCTATATGCAGAATCTGCAATAAAAGAGCCTGAAATGGTTGTCCAACTTGTAGTATTAGTTATTATTATCTGATAATTAATATGAGCAAAATTTTGTATCTCCCATGTAGATGCTACTTGTTCCAAATCAATATGAGGTACTGTTGAAAACAATACTCCAATATTATTTGAAGCACAAAAATCTAAACTTGATAAGCTAGCTTTTAAACTAACATAATATTTTTTATTTATAGTTAATGGAACGACTAATTCAGCACCTATCATTTCTCTAAATAAAGTATCTGGATTAGGTGGGTATAAATAATTATTATAAGTAAATATTCCACAATAAGCATTACCTTCAGCAGGCTCTTGGTAGCCAAATGAATTAAGAGGGACGCCATATTGAAAATCTGCACAGATATTAAAATAATCAGGAGAAGCACTATAAGAACTCCAATCTCTTATTGCATTCATTTCACCAATATAAGGGCAATAAATTGTATCTTCAAAACTCGGATTAGGTACTAAATTTTGTGCCTGAGTGGGTATAAATATTGTGAGCAAAGCAATTGAAAAAATGATTGTTTTTAGAGTTTTCATAATATCTGGTTTTTTATTGGTTATAATCTTATGTATGATTTGATGAATAGTTTTTATAGATGCCCTTTAATTCTCACACTATCCTCAAAAACAGTGTAATTATCGGTTGTTACTCTTATCCGTTCTTGATTATTAGTACGGATAACAAAATCAGCATTGTTTTTTGTGCCAATAAAATCATTTTTACTTACATTATTGTTGCCGTTAATCCGCCAGTTAACGCCTTGTGAAAACGTATTCCCAGAATAAAATAGCATGACAAGAAGTATTCCGGCAAATAAACTCTTTAAACATTTTGACTTTTTCATGATATTTAATTTTAATGATTAATAAATAATTTTCTTACAAATAGTTCATTGCCTATATATATATAGACAATACATACCTGATTTTAGATATTCTGTATTTAGACTAGTGCTTACGGATGTCAAATGTTTATCGAATACAAGTTCGCCTAGTACATTGTATAATTCAAGATATGAGTTATCAGAATTGTTTATTTTCTGAATTTCAACAGTAAAATAACTTTCTGTTGGATTCGGATAAATAAACGCTCCATTCTTAATAATATCATTTACAGTATTAATACCACATGTGTGTACATAATCCCAGCAGTAAGTGCTATCAATTGACACACACACATCATCAATGTAATAATACGAAAAAATATCCAAACCCTCTGCATTATGAACAATCGTGTTTAAATCGTCAAAAAAATTACCAATCAAGATATTACTATATGCTGAATCTGCGATAAAAGTGTCTCTGATAGTAATCCAATTTTCTTTGTCAGATATAACTTCCTCAGAATAAATCTGTGCAAAATTGCCTAATAATGATTCAGGATCAATACTTAAAAACGGCTCAGAAATACTGATCTCATTAAAATTTCTGTTTGTAAACAAAATGCCAACATTATTAACAGCATATTTAGAATTATCAGCAAGGGATATTTTAAAAGAAACATAATAGCGTTGTCCTGCTGTAAGACTTTCTAATAAATTTGTTCCTATGTATTCTCTTGTATTTTCAATTAAATCTACATAGGAAATTAATCCACAATATCCACCACATGAAGTATCTATATCCGGAGTGTCTTGATAGCCCATAGAATTATTTGGAATTGAAACAAATTCTGAATTTGAACAGCGATTAAAATAGTCTGCCGTATTAATATTAATGTTCCACCATGATAGATAAACATTTTGATAAAAGTTATCCGGACAATCACTATACTCCTCAAAGCTCGGGTTCGGAACAAGGTTTTGGGCATTTACACCATTTATTTGCAGTATCACGGCAAGAACAAAAAGCAAACATTTTCCAAGGTAGTTTATATTTTTCATAAATATATTGGTTAAATCGACAAAGCATTTGGGTTAAATAACAATACACAATATACAAAATATAACAATTGATCGTGAAAATAGGCAATTAAAGTTATTAACTGTTGTTTATTGTTTATTTAAATATCACTATCAACCGACAAAAATGAAAAATTGTCGACTGTCGTTTGTATGTAACAG
>CAYUWD010000203.1:0-3043 GCA_964448235.1 uncultured Bacteroidales bacterium
AATGAAATTGAAGATTTAAACAAAGAACTTGCGTTTCAGATATATCCAAATCCTGCCGAAAACATGTTAAATGTAATTTCTGAAAATAGCGATCGTTTGCATTTTTCGATATATGATATTTATGGTAAAAAGCAGATTTCAGGGATGGGTTCTAATATACTTAATATTGATATTACAGAGCTTAATTCAGGAATATATGTAATAAGCATTAGCGATAATTATCAAATTTACAACTTTAAATTCTTAAAAAAATGAGGTATATAATTTTAGTATTATCCATAATTGTATTACACAATACTGCATACTCCCAACAATATTATTTGGGTATTGAAACAGCTTATGGTATTAGTAGCAGCAATATTGAGATTGATTGGTATGGTGCCACAATTACACCATTGGCAGATAATTGTGGTAGAGCAGGATTTACGGGGAAACTTATATTCGACAATAATTTTGGACTTAGTTCGGAGCTTAACTATTTATTGCTTCAACTCCCCGAAAAAATACAGAATACAGGAGTTAATTTAGATTCTGCATTTAACCAAATACTATATTTAAAAAGCAGATATCATTATCTAAATATCCCAATCTTACTAAGCTATACTATTGACTATTTTCGGCTGGAATCAGGTTTTTACTATTCTTTACTTCTTGCCCAAAATACGGATGCTTATGCAAGAAAATCTGATGTCGGATTTAAACTGAAATTAAACTTCAACATATACAAAGGCTTCTATTTTTATCAAGAAACAAGCTTTGGCTTAATTAACATGGTAAATGTAGAAAACATGAGCAAAAAAAACTATTATGTTATGCTGGGATTAGGATATAATTTGAAATTTGGAAATTAACACAAACATTTTTATAAATGTTAAAAACAAGACAAGCGTTTATGAAAAGCCAAATAAATATTTTGTTCATTAGCCTATATTTACTTTTATTTGCTTTTACAACATTTGGGCAAAACGGAAAACCGATAAATTCAGGGGTTGTTTTTATTGACGGAAAATATGTGGAGCCACCGTATATAATTACTTCAGTGGCTATTGATAAATCAGAAAAAACCTATGCTTATCCAATTTATAATTTTAATTTTGAACCAAAATTGTTTAGAAAACAATAAAAATGAACCAAAACTTCTTAAAAATATTAGAAACTTTTTAGTAACTCAGACACACTAATGTGGACACTACCATGTCGTTATTGCAAATGGTTCAGACACACTATCGGGACACTACCTTAATTTGAAATACACTTTGTAATTTGTTATTAAAAAATAAATAAAAGAGGCTGTCCAAAAAGTAATTATGGACAGCCTTCTTTATTTAAGTTATTATTTGTTATTGTTTTATTAGTTTGAAATTAATGCTTTCGCTTTGTGTATTTAACCTAATGAAATATATACCAGGTAATAAGTCTTCAATTTTAATGTTCTCAATGAAATCAGACTGAACATTTAATTGATTACTGATAATTATTTTACCTTGAACATCAACAATGCTGTAAGTTAATTCTCCCTGATAGTCAGAAATCTTCAACTGACAGTTTTCACGAGTTGGGTTAGGATATATTTCAAACCTTCCATTGTTTAGAATTTGGTCAATATCTGAACAAATTGTAACAGAAATAGTCATAGTGTCTGTAGCTGCACAATATTCATTTTCAACCCATACCCAAACTTCGTAATTACCTTCAAATCCATAATTAGCTGTAAAGGTGTTGTCTTCAATAGCATCCATCCAGATAGCATAGTCATATGTTTCTGTTAGTGTGTATGAAAACTCTTCACCAACACAAGCAGGAGTCGTTTCAGGTAAATCAACTGTAGGAGCTTCATAAACTGTTATTGAGAACTGATCAGTTGCAGGATTGCACAAATCTCCAATTGGGTCATTAGTTGTTACATTAAATGTAATTGTTGCATTTATTTCAGATGCATCTGGAGTGTAAACAATCTCAAATGGAGAACTGGTGAAAACAGATTCTTCTAAAACACCAACACCATTATGAGTAACAGTTACTTCAGTTGTAGTACCACCAAATGTATTTCCGCTTAAAGTGAAGTTTTCATTACTACATGCGATACCTCCAGTTACAGACATATTCAATAATGCAGGATCTTCACATATACAATCTACTGTAATTAAACCGCTAGTATTTGTACATCCATCAAGATCAACTGTAACAGTGTAATCACCATCAGGTAGATCGTTAAATACAGGGGTAGCCTGGAATGTTATTCCGTCAACTGAATATAAGTAACTAGCACCTAAAGGTTCTGTAACAGTAAGAACTGATAATCCACCTGTACCAGAGCAGTCAAAATTAGTTACAGGTACATCAGGAATTGGATTAGCATTTATTGTAACAGTTTCGCAAGCAGAAATACCACATGCGTTCTCCCAACGACCATAATATGTTGTAGTTTCAGTTGGGTTAACAATTAGGTTGTTACCTGTGCCTACTTGTGTGTCACCACATCCAATAGTGTACCATATAAATGTATCACCTATACCGTCTGTATAAGTAAGCTCTACATTATCTCCTGCACAAATATCTAATACATCTGCATCAACACTTGTTGGAGCAGTAGGAACATTATTAACTGTGATTGTTATTGTTTCACATGTAGTAACTTCACAATTAGTTTCCCAACGACCATAATATGTTGTAGTTACAGTTGGATTGACATCAAGATCATTTCCTGTACCAATTTCTGTGTCACCACAGTCAACAGTATACCATTTGAATATAGTTCCTGAACCACCAGTATAAGATAATGTAGTTGAGTTTCCATTACATATTGATAGCTCTGTAGCATCAATAGATGTTGGTGCAACAGGAGTAGGAGTAATGTTAACTACAAGAGTTTCGCAAGTAGAAACACCACATGCGTTTTCCCAACGACCATAATATGTTGTTGGTGTAGTTGGCGAAACTACTAAGTTATTTCCTGTTCCGTTAGGTGTGCCACCACATGAGGTTGTGTACCATGCAAATGTAGTTCCAGAGCCACCAGTATAACTTAATGTTGTGTTTTCAC
>CAYUWD010000204.1:0-3026 GCA_964448235.1 uncultured Bacteroidales bacterium
CATACCAACTCCGTTGTCTTCAATTGTTATTTGTAATTTATCTGTTTGAGTAATTTTAATTGTTACTTTTCCACCTTCGGGTTTTGGCATTAAGCCATGTTTGATTGCATTTTCGACATATCCTTGGATAAGCATTTTGGGAATCTGTATTTCACGATTAACAATTTTAGCGCAATCAATTTCGTATTCAAACCTTTCCTTATACCTTAGCTTTTGTAGTAAAAGATAGTTTTCGAGAAATTCCAATTCTTCCTCAAGTGGAATAAATACCTGGTCGGAGTTTTCGAGCAGACTTCGGTGCAATTTTGAAAATTTGGTAATATAATCGTAAGCCTTTTCTTTGTCCTCTTTGTAAATTAATGATGAAATAGAGTTTAGTGCATTGAACAAAAAGTGAGGCGATATCTGGCTTTTGGTGTTGAGCAATTGCAGTTCTTGAAGTTTATGTCTAATTTCAAGAGATTTCTTCAATCTGTATTTGAAAAACAGATCTATTCCAATAAAAACAAGAGATAAAATAATAAATGCAGCAAATATAATTCCCCATCTCCATTTATATAAAGGGTTTTTAAATAACTTAATGTGAATATTATTACGAAATTGGCAATGTATATTTACTATCCAGTAGTCATTGTATGGTTTTATTGAGAGGTTTCTATATCCATCATTACCAAGGTCGATATTTTTGAGCACACTTAGTTCCTTTTTTTTGTTTATTGACAATAATATTAATTCATTCTGTACTCCAGAAAAGAAGATGTCAGGAAAATCATCATTGTCAAAATCAAAATAATCTTTTTGTGTAAAACCATGTGTTATCTTAAATTTACTTTTGAATAGCTTTGTTAATTGATTTTCCTTGTTAAAATATAGTATTTGCTGTTTTTTTATATCGTAGAAGACTGGCGAGTTGTATTGTAAAAATTCACAACCTGCTACTGGGAGTGTATAATTATCTAATTTTATAGTATCAAGAAGTTGTATGGAATCATTTTTTAAAATAATTGTAGAATACCTTGCATTTTTAGGATAATTACTAAAAGACCATGCCAAAAGATCCTCGTTTTCATGGAGGGGGACAATTGATGCAAAAGCTCTATCCATATTACATGGCAATGGTGTAAATTTCGGATTTAATTCTTCATCAAATGCAATAAAGTAAGCACAAGTATCAGGATATGGCAGCGTGCAAGTGTCTGTGCAATTATTTACATTACCTGTTCCTAATAATATTTCTTTAATACCATCCTTATCAATGTCAGATAAGCCTGTTATAAAGCCCTTGCAACCTAAATCGATGCTTTTCTTTAGTTCTTTATTTTTAATATCATATATATATATTCGTCTAGGAGAAACACTAAAACCTGCCATAATAGAAAATACTATCTCTTCATATCCATCATGATTGTAATCATTAAACCATACTTGATTAATTTTTCCGTCCGGAATTCCATTTAATATATTGAACTTGTCAAGTGGAATAACTTGTTGACTTTTTATGATTTTCTCTTTACTTTCAAAGAGAGATGCAACATTTAGAAATATTGTATCATCTGTATATGTAAAAACAATTAATTCTTTATTATTATCGTTATTACAATCATGAAAAACATCACCATTTTGGCCAATATATTGCAACCCATGTAAAGGAATGGCATAACGAATTGTTTCATCTTCATTTTCGACAATAAAGTACAAGCTGGGTTTAGACCAAAACTCTATTTGTTCGGTAGTCCCATCATTATCTATATCACAAAAAACATCTAAATACCTTGTGCTTGCATTATTATGTACAAGTTCCATTTTAAAGGGATATAACTGGACTGTCCAAAAGTAAGCTGCAATTAGCGTTATTAGTATTGATATACTAATTGGGTTTAAGAGTGTTTTCTGTAGTCTTTTCATTATAAGATTTTCAATAATCTCTATTTAACCTATTTCCGGTTAAGTGATTATTTAAATATTGATAATAGTGTACTCATTCTATTTCGTGATACGGTGAATTCATTTATTGTTTCATTATTTTGTAAAGTACATTTTTTACTTTTTCGTGTTACCTCCCGTAAGTAGTCCATATTAATAATTGTTGATCTGCTTATTCTTATAAATGTATCAGGAGAAAGCATCTTTTCGATTTTTCCAATATTCAAGGTTACAGTGTCATGATTCCCTTTTAAATAATAGATATGTGTATAATTTATTTCGGCTTCACAATACAAAATATTATCAGGATTAAACAATACAAAACCATTAAGGGTATTGAGTCTTAACCTCCGTTTATTAAAATTTAGTAATAGCTTATCTAATTTTGTATTTAAATTATTTTTCTCAAGCTCAGTATTTAGCTTTTTAATAGTTTTACTTAGTTCTTCTCTTTCAACAGGCTTAAGCAAATAATCAAATGCAGACATCTTAATCGCTTGAATTGCATATTGATCAAATGCTGTAATAAATACAATTCTTGGAGTTAAATTTGTTTGTTCATTGATTATCATTGCAAGATCAAACCCATCTTTTTCAGGCATTTCAATATCTAAAAATATGACATCTGGTCGGATTTCAACAATTCTTTGAAATGCCGAATCCACATTTTGACATACACTTGCAATCTTTATGTCCTTAAATGGTTCTAATAGATTCTGCAGTAAATCACATGATTCTTTTTCGTCATCAACAATAACACAGGTTAAATAGGTAATCATAAGTAAAGAATATTTAGTAAAGCATAAAAAACAAATATATAAATAATAAGTCTAAAAACCTTTTTAAAAAAAGATGTTGCAGTAATTTAGAGCTTATTTATTGAACGGTATTGTTTTGACAATAATTATATTCTTTTTGTTAACGAATGCAGATTTTAAATATTTATTTCTTAAAAAATCTTTTTTTTGCATTTTCCTCTTACTATCTTACTATGATAGCACTCAACATATTGCTATGACAAAGAATTTACATAGTAAGATACATTGATTTTACAAAAAGGATGATGTTTATATTTATTCAACACATCAATTGCTGCTTCAATA
>CAYUWD010000205.1:0-2808 GCA_964448235.1 uncultured Bacteroidales bacterium
TATCCTCTATTTCAGTAATTGTAGGATCAAATGTTTCGTTAAAAGTAATGGTAACGGCATCATTATCAGAGCAGGCTGTGTTGTCTGTATTTCCAAGGTAATATTCTGTCCAAGTAAATTCATAAGTTCCGTAAATTGTTACACAAACTGTTGTGTTTGGGTCGTTTTCGTCATCAAAAATTGCTCCTGGAGGCCCTGAGGTTACCGTCCATTCACCACTGTTTCCTGATACTAGTTCAGATGCATCAAGGTCATAACACATGTTACAGATGTTATCATCAGTTCCTGCATCAACATTAGGCATTACACAGCATGTGGGATCAGTTATGGGTAAAACAGTTACGCTTAAAGAAGTGTCAAATTCGCAACCAAAGTCATCAATAACTGTGAAAGTGTAATTTATATCACCACTAACAGTTGGATTTGCAGTTCCAATAAAACCAACGTCGTCATCCATATCAGGTCCACTCCATGCTCCACTAGTAGAGTTTCCTCCTGTGTCGTATATGTTCTCATAACCCCAAGTGTCTTGTGGCATTATAGAAGGGCTAAAATTTAAATTTGCAGTAAAAATATAACCATCATCAGCACCCCAGTTGTCATAGAATCTTATACACCATTCTCCATTTATCGGGCAACCAATAAGATCTGAAAAGTTTCCTAATGGTAAATATGTACCTGCCGGGACAGATGAGCCTGAACTACATACATCAGTAACATCTTGGCTAGCACTCATTGACCAACAGTAATCCCATCCTGTACCAGGGTTACAGTTGTCGCTTTGGTCGGGTTCACCGAAATAAGAATTATTACAAGTATAGTATTCGTGTAACATTGCTTCTTGGTCGTTAGGACATTGGATATACATATAAAAATCTCCAATGTATGAGTGTTCCATATTAATACAAACAGACTCTAAATCATTAGCCGAAGTAATAGTTTGACCAGGAGCAAAAGTGTTTACATCAAAACAAATAAGTCCCTCAAAGTTATCTTCAACGCATTGTTCAACAATTTCAGTATCAACAACAGACATTTGCCATGGATAAGTTTGAACTTGTCCAGTAAAAGTTACTTGTTCGCCTGGACATATTGGATCAGGACCTAAACTTGTTCCATTAAATGTAGGTGGTACAGAAACTCTTACCCGAATTGTTGCATCTCCCATATTCCAGCAGCCCTCAATATCTTCTGAGATAAGAGATAGACTATATCCGGCAGATTCATTAAATGTATATGAAATATTGTTTAATCCTTGACCGGATTCATCTATAATAACTTGATTATATTCATCAAGCATTTCCCAATGATAAGTTGTACTTGCAGTTGTTTGTGTGTAACCTTCAGAACCATTGTTAAAAAAATCACTAACGGCAGTAAAATCTACTTCAGTTCCGGGACAAATATCCAAATATCCTTCTGAGGGATTGTTTGGTGTTGCATTTATTTCACTTGTATAGCCCTGACATAAAGTGCTACACGCAATATTTGCCGCAAATCCGGATCCAGTACCACTTCCATCAGACGTCCAAACCAATGTTAAACAATTTACATCAGCAACTATTGTTTGTCCATTTAAACTATTCCCTGTGCCACTAACCAATAGATTTGTTATTCCTGCACCATTGTATATTTCAAGTACATCGCCTGAGCCTAAATTAAAAGATGTAAATTGTAATTCTATTTCAGATCCATTGTCACTACATAATATTAGTGTGTAACTCTCATTATTACTATATGAACCTCCAGAACCTCCAGTATCATATAATGTTCCGCCACATGTTTCTACTGTTTCATCGCTAATTAGGAATGTCTGAGCATATATGATTTGATTTAAAGACATTAGTAAAAATGTCAATATTAATATTTTTACTATTTTCATGCTTATTGATTTTTATGGTTATTGAATCTTTTTGCGTTCTCTAATGCTGAATAAAATCCGATTATGATACCAGTATTTCCAATACGATAAAATTTATGCGTGTCATATTCTCTTTCATAATAGAATTCTGCAATGTTAAGATTATTAATATCAATATTATTAACTTTAGTATCAGTTTTTTCTTGAGTTAATGGATCTTTATAATATAAATATTCCATTGAGGTCTCTTTTGAGTTAATCTCATCTCCTGCAATAAACCATGAATGGTCTAAATTATAAGTTAATAATCTTAGTGTTGAAGGCGATTTTTTAGCTAAATTTTCAAGATATTCAATCTGATAACCTCTCTCTAATCGATTGTCAATTATAGCCTTTTCTTGTGAAAATAGTGATATGACTAGAAGTTGACAAATTAAAAGTAAAACGATAAATTTTCTTATTTTCATAGTAATTTTATTTTTATTTTTTGTAAGGAACTCATTTTCTTTTATTTAACAAAAGTAATAAAACTCTTTTATTATATCAAATATATTTTATTGACAGAAGATAAAAATGAAACGTTGTATGAGTTGTATATAATTTTCAAAAGTTTTTGAATTAGAATAACGTAAGGTCGACCTAAGTTTCGGTCACAGAAAGTTCTATTTTTAGTAGATTTGGACTAAAGATTTTGAAATAATAGCGTACTTCTCAGCAATTAGGCTATTAAGAAAAATATTAAGTTCGAAGATGTAGTAAAGAGTACTTTAAACTTTGATTTATTAAATTTTGGCATAAATATTCCCAAACCTGCTCAAAATATCCCGATATATCTTCACAAATTTAGAAATATATCTACTCAAAATTTATATAAACTGTGACCGAAACTTAGGTCGAACTCATATCTTTGAAAAATATTAAATTTACATAATCAATAGGGAGACATT
>CAYUWD010000206.1:0-2779 GCA_964448235.1 uncultured Bacteroidales bacterium
GCATTATTTTTACTTGGCTTCCCGATTTTATCAAATTTTTATTGCGGATTTAAGGAATAAAATAAATAATAAGATGCATAATAATTTTTTTATATGAAAATTTTTATAGAATTTCGCAGCGATTTTTAAAGGAGTAATAAAAATTATTAAATATTAATATTAACTATTTTAAACTATTGATTATGAGTACAGACACAATGTTTTGGTTTATCCCTTTCGCAGCTGTTTTGGCATTGGTATTTGCCTGGATTTTCTTCAAACAATTGATGAAACAGGACGAAGGAACTGACACAATGAAAAAAATTGCTCTACATGTAAGAAAAGGTGCAATGTCTTATTTAAGACAACAGTACAAAATTGTAGTAATTGTTTTCATTATTATGGCAGTATTTTTTGCAGTACTAGCCTATGTTTTTGATTTACAGAATGATTGGGTGCCATTTGCTTTCTTAACAGGAGGTTTTTTTAGTGCTCTTGCAGGATTTTTAGGTATGAAAACAGCAACTTATGCTTCTGCTCGTACTGCAAATGCAGCAAGAAAATCGTTAAATGCAGGTCTAAAAGTGGCTTTCCGTGCTGGTGCCGTAATGGGATTGGTTGTTGTTGGACTTGCCTTGCTTGATATCTCTATTTGGTATTTAGTTCTTGATGCTTTTGTTGATGAAGCAGATGCAAAGCATAAAATGATAATGATTACTACTACTATGCTTACATTTGGTATGGGAGCTTCTTTGCAAGCTTTATTTGCACGTGTAGGTGGAGGTATTTATACTAAAGCTGCCGACGTAGGGGCTGACCTTGTTGGGAAAGTCGAAGCTGGTATTCCTGAAGATGACCCGAGAAATCCTGCTACTATTGCTGATAATGTTGGCGATAATGTAGGTGACGTTGCTGGTATGGGAGCAGATCTTTACGAATCTTATGTGGGTTCAATTTTAGCGACTGCTGCTCTTGGAGCTGCTGCATTTTTCGGAACTGCTTGGTCTGATGAAATTCAATTAAAAGCTGTTTTTGCTCCAATGTTAATTGCATCTCTTGGTATTATTCTTTCTATTATTGGTATTTATCTCGTTAAAACCAAAGAAGGTGCTACAATGAAACAATTACTTGGTTCTTTAGGACTTGGTGTTAATGTGAGTTCTATCCTAATCGCAATCGGAACATTTGGAATCATGTATATGTTAAATTTACCTAACTGGCAGTATATTTCTTTCTCTGTTGTTATTGGTCTTATTGTCGGTATAGTAATAGGCCAGGGCACTGAGTATTATACTTCGCATGCATATAGACCAACACAGAAAATAGCCGAATCTGCTAAAACTGGCCCTGCAACTGTAATTATTTCGGGTGTAGGTACTGGTATGATTTCAACTGCTATTTCGGTTATTGCTATTGTTGTTGGAATTATATTATCATATTTGTTTGCTGCTAAATTTGATATTTCAAACCTTAGTGCTGGATTATATGGTGTTGGTATTGCTGCTGTTGGTATGCTCTCTACTCTTGGAATTACTCTTGCAACTGATGCATACGGACCTATAGCAGATAATGCCGGTGGTAATGCAGAAATGAGTCAATTAGGTGAAGAAGTCCGTAAACGTACTGACGCTCTTGATGCTCTTGGTAATACTACTGCTGCAACTGGGAAGGGATTTGCTATCGGATCAGCTGCGCTTACAGCTCTTGCTCTTTTAGCTTCGTATATCGAAGAAATAAAAATAGGATTATTACGTATTGGTGAAAATACAATTGATGTTGGTGGTGTAATGGTTAATACTGCTCAGGCATCTATTGTTGATTTTATGACTCATTACGAAATTCATTTAATGAATCCAAAAGTGCTTTCAGGAATTTTTATTGGAGCTGTAATGACTTTTGTTTTTTCTGGTTTAACTATGAATGCTGTTGGTCGTGCTGCTCAAAAAATGGTTGAGGAAGTGCGTCGCCAATTTAAAGAAATAAAAGGTATTTTAACTGGTGAAGCAGAACCTGATTATGAAAGATGTGTGGAAATTTCAACAAAAGGTGCACAAAAAGAAATGATTTTCCCTTCTGCTGTAGCGGTTATTGTTCCAATAATAACTGGACTTGTTTTTGGAGTTTCTGGTGTAATGGGATTGTTAGTTGGTGGTCTTTCTTCGGGATTTGTTCTAGCTATATTTATGGCTAATTCTGGTGGAGCTTGGGATAACGCTAAAAAATATGTAGAAGAAGGAAATGTTGGTGGTAAAGGAAGCGAAGCACATAAAGCGACTGTTGTAGGTGATACTGTAGGTGATCCTTTTAAGGATACTTCAGGACCAAGTTTGAATATTCTAATTAAACTTATGACAATGGTATCTATTGTGATGGCTGGTGTAACTGCTGCACATTCTCTACTATAATAAAATTATAAATACAGAAAAAAGATCTAAGATTTTTCTTGGATCTTTTTTTGTTGTTATAAATGCTAATTAGTATTATGTCTAAATCTTCTTAACGCGCATTATTACCTTCGGTGAGGGCAAAAGCCGTTCATCGCTTTTTGTAAGCAGTACAGGTAATTACTTAATTATCAACCACTTGTATTGTTTATTTAAAGCCATTAGCATACCCAAATTTAGCTTCGCTGAGCTCGTCCTACGTCCTTGGTTGGGGTGCTGCTTGCGATTGTCTTTGTGCATCTACTGCGTTGCTAACTTATTGTAATACATTTGTATCACTGCAAAGTTAGACGCACTTCGATAGAATACTCAGCATATCACCTTGTATCTACACAAAGCTAATCGCATGAATAATA
>CAYUWD010000207.1:0-2704 GCA_964448235.1 uncultured Bacteroidales bacterium
CTAATCTCCTTATGACTGTTATTCAGAAAAAACTTAAAAGGTCATGGGCTTTTTCAAATCTAGTAAGCTTTTGCAGAATTCATCTTTTCAATTATATACATTTGATTAGATTTTTAGAAAATCCTGATAAAGATTGGCAAAAAACTTATGATGAATTAATGCAACCAACATTATTCTAAATGGGGCTTGCTTTTGGAAAAGTATAGAATCTAAAAATACTATGCCTGAATATCAGGCATTTAGGAAATAGCGTAGCCCTTTTTTAATTTTTATCGGACAATAATGATAAATTATATGGATATTTTTTGTAATATTGTTAATTATTAACTAAAAATTAATTAATTATGAAAAAAATCTACACATTTAGTTTTCTTCTGATAACATTTAGTTTTCTATTTGGAATTGTATGTAATGCACAATTAGTATATTCAGAAGATTTTGAAGCCTTAACTGTTGGTGAAGGTATTTCGCAACAAGTTCCAGCAAACTGGACTACTTGGGAAGATTCTCCAGGCACTAGTCAAGATCCTGTTGTTAGTGAAGCATTTGCACATGGTGGAACAAAGTCATTGGTTGTTGATGATACTAATAATGATGTTGTAATGACTGTTGGAAATTTAACGGAAAATCGATATAAAATGGATTTTTATCTATATATACCGGCGAATAGATGTGCTTTTTTCTCTCCAATGCAGGAGTTTAATCCAGCAGGATCAGTATATACTAATGGTTGCCAGATGTTTTTTAATAATGGTGAGGGAACCATAGATGCTTCAGGATATGAAGACGTTGCAGAATTTACTTTTGAACATGATGTTTGGTTACATGTAGTAAATTACTATGATTTTGATAACGATATTATTGAAATTTATATAGAAAATGTATTGATTCATATTGGAGCATGGAGTCCTGGAATGGGTACTACCCAGAACTCATTGCAAGGTTTTGATATTTATGGTTGGGATGGTGGAACACCTGAGTTTTATCTAGATGATATTGTTTTCGAACAAGTTGAGGCTGTTAATCCTGCTCAAAATTTATTAGTGACAGTTCAAAATGATTTTGATGCTGAACTTACTTGGGAAGCGCCTGTGTCTGGGACGCCAGATTCGTATAAAGTTTATAGAGATGATGAGCTCATAGCAACAGTAACCGGAGAGTTAACATATTTGGATGAAGATTTGTATCCTGCAAGTTACGAGTATTTTGTTATGGCATATTATGGTGAAACACTTGGTATCTCTGTACCTACAGATACTCAAGTAGCTGAGATAATAGGTGGTGATCAAAGGCAATTAGCTGTTCTAGAAACATTTACTGGAACAGAATGTGCCGATGCAAAATGGATTGTTTATTCTACAAATTTACTTGAAAGTGGCGGATTAGACTATGTATTATTGAACTATTTTCAAGATGAATCGTTTACAACTACTTCAACTGCAGGTAGAGTAGAGTATTATGTAGATTATTTTGATGAGAATGAAGACGAAGCATTGACATGTCCTAGTTCAATTGTAAATGGTATGTTTGGTATGGAAGGATACATTGGAAACATGGCTGAACAAAAAAATTATTATTCGGATAATATTACAGAAATACTTGAAATCCCTGCTTTATATACGATTTCACCAACTGTAGATATCGTTGCTACTGCACCGTATGAGTTTGATATCTCTGCTGTGGTAGAAGAATTAACTCCATATTACACTGATGAGATTAAACTGTATGCTGTTATTACTGAAAATAATGTTGAGTATTCATGGCAGGGATTACCAGATATAAATAATTTGGTTAGAATGATTCAATCATATACTGTTGATTTTTCAACTAATACTGTTCAAACTATTGATGTAAATATGGTTCTTGATGAAGCTTATGATGTGTACAATTGTAATTTAGTGCTTTTCCTTCAAAATATGAATAATTCCGATATTATGGAAGCATATAGTGCTCCTTTAACAGATTTTGTCGAAATAGGTGATTCATTTATTAAAAATACTAAAGTATATCCTAATCCTGTGAATGATGTATTATTTGTCTCAGGAGAAGAGAATATAGATAGAATTGATCTTGTGAGCATAACAGGTCAAATAATAAATAGTATAAATGTGAAATCAAGACAAATTGAGATGGATCTTTCAGAATGTGCTAAAGGTGTATATTTTGTAAAAATATATTCAGGCAATAAAACAGAATTACATAAACTTATAGTAAAATAATTGAAATGGAAACATTTTAATATGAAGCCTCTGTAAAAGGAGGCTTCTTTTATTTTATAGAGATTAATAAGTCATGATAATACGTTATGAGCGGGAAACGGGGATTGAACCCGCGACCCTCAGCTTGGGAAGCTGATGCTCTACCACTGAGCTATTCCCGCATGTTGCAAAGTTAAAGATTTATATATAGTTTCCCAACTTATTTAATGATAAAAAATAAAGTGTCTGTTTCTGTATTTGAGCAAGAAAGATTTATAAATTTGTAAAAAAATAATCATGAAAGCATCAATAATAACAATAGGAGACGAAATACTTATTGGTCAAATCGTTGATACAAATTCTGCATGGATGGCAGATGTGTTAAATAGTGTAGGGATTCAAGTGCATGAAATTAGATCGATTAGTGATGAAAAACAACAAATAATCTCTTCAATAAATGAACTTTTTTATGAGTCAGATTTTATTTTTATGACAGGGGGCTTGGG
>CAYUWD010000208.1:0-2657 GCA_964448235.1 uncultured Bacteroidales bacterium
TATCCTCTATTTCAGTAATTGTAGGATCAAATGTTTCGTTAAAAGTAATGGTAACTGTTGCATTATTTTCGCATCCAGGATTTCCTAAATATTCTTCAGTCCATTGGAAAGTGTAGGTTCCATAGAGGGATACGGTTACGTCTGTTGTATTACTTGTTTCATCAGTAAAACTTGCTGTTCCTAATCCACTAATAAGTTCCCAATATCCATTATTCCCATCAGCAGGGGTACTTGCATTTAAATTATATGTTAAACTACAGATTTCATCATCTGTTCCAGCACTTGGGTTTGGTTGAATACAGCAGTTTGGATCATTTTGATGGAAAACAGTTACGTATAAAGATGTATCGTGTGTGCAGCCAAAATTGTCAGTTATTGTAAAGATAAAAGGTTGTTCAGAATTTACGTCTGGAGTTCCAGTTGTAAGATAAGTTCCAGTTACACAGTTTTGATTAGTTGGTTCATCCATTTCAGCTCCATATAATCCATCCCATGATGTTGGAGTATATGATGGTGTGTAATCCCAGATTTCAGGAAATAAACTTTGGTCAAAATCGATATACCAACCGAAAATAGTTCCTGAATCAATAGCCCAATTATCACAAATCCTGATAACCCATGTTCCATTTAATGGACACCCAACTAGTCCTGATAAAGATTGATAAGATGCATATTCTCCAGCTGGTAGAGTAGTGCCACTGGCAGCTTCTCCTAATGTTTGACTAGCTGTGTTGGTAATGCAATATTCATATCCTTCATTAGGTGGATTACCAAGGTTAGTTCCTCCACCATCTTGTTCTTCAAACTGAACGGTTTGTCCATTTGGACACTGAATGTACATTGTTAAGTCTCCAAGATAAGTATGGCATATATTCATGCATATTGCATTTATGTCATTAATATTTTCTAATTCTTGTCCTGGCTCAAATTGATTTTGAACTAAATTTGATTCATAACAAACACCTGTGCCATCAGGTAAATCAATTTCTTCTGCAACTTGAGGAGTAATAGCGCTTAGCCATGTCTCGGAGTTATAATATCCACATAATGAAACAGGTTCTCCCATGCAAATTTCTGTTGGGTTTGCAACAGTAGTAGTTGTGTTCCAAATCGGGGGTCTTGATATTCTAACTCGTTGTGTAACAGAGTTTGTATTATAACATCCTTCAGAATCTTCTATTTGTACAATTACTACATATCCTCTTCTTTCAGGAAAATTATGTGTAACAGTATTTAACCCAACACCTGATTGTATAGGTGAACCATCTTGAAAATTCCAGTAAAATGTAACATTTGAATCATCAAGAGGATAACCTGTTGTAGGATATGTTCCTGTGGCAGTAAATGTTACATCTTCAGACTGATTGTTTTCTTCGTCCCAACATACATCTATATATCCATCTCCTCCAATTGCTGGTGATGCAGATACAATATCTACAGTTCTTGGTTGGCATACAAATTCACAGAATAATTCTCCATTCCAAGAAGCTCCGGTAACGCTTGAACTAAACTCAAATGTAATACAGCCACTTTCATTCATGTTTGATGCTTGAGCTGCTACACTACCTGAGGTCGTTCCAGAATTCCAGCAAACCAATAAATCTGATGATGTATTTGGTCCATCATATACGCAAAGTTGTGCATCTGATGGGAAACTATATGTTGAAATAAATACTCTAACATGTCTATTTATTGGGTCATCTGAACAAACGGTTACTGTATATGTTGTGCCAGTCGAATAAGAACCTTGTGTAAAAGTTCCAGTACATGTTGATATAGTTGTTCCATTATTACTTACAATGTCATAATTTTGTGAAAAAACATTAGTAAGTATTGAAATAATTAAGACTAATAATAATGATAGTTTTTTCATGGATATTGAATTATTTATTTGTGATTTTGCTGTTGTCTAACGCTAATTGTATATCAGAAGTTGTAGGAATTATTAATAGTTTTCCGGTATTTCCAAATTTATAGTAATTTCTTTGATTATCACTATATTGACAACTAAATTCTAGTGGATTAAAATCAATTAAGTCAGATTCTGTAATGACATAATCTTCAATGGGCTCTCCTGTTTTAGGATTTATTTTTTCTAATTCTTGATATTGAATTGATTTATCAGGCATATCAATAAAACGATAACCATTATTTACGTAATATTTAAGAAATTCGTACTGTGATTCATTTTTTGTTTGCATCTCAGATAGAACCTGATCATCATATTTCGAAAGAAGTTTTGAATTGTGGTTTTGGGAAAAACCAAATACGTTTGCTGCCATAACAAACATAATGACAAATAGTGTTTTAGATTTATTCATAGTTTTTAATTTTATCTCACAATAATAATATTTGAACAAAAATATAATAATGATTTAATTAATTATATAAATTAAAAAAATATTATATTTATTGTATAAAAATAAGTCTTAATTACTTAAAAGTACAACTAAGACAGAAGATAAGTTAAAAACGTTGTATTATAAAAAAAACTGCTCAAATAGAATTTTGAACAGTT
Source organism: uncultured Bacteroidales bacterium (assembly GCA_964448235.1). GTDB lineage: Bacteria > Bacteroidota > Bacteroidia > Bacteroidales > ML635J-15 > Bact-19. Next base: position 2,519 of record CAYUWD010000208.1, read on the forward strand.
TTTTTATTAGAATATTTTTAATCTCTCATAAGATGCAGAGGCCCTTGTATCTCGTATTCTTCTTCATCCATTCCAACGGCTTTAATAATAAAGTAATATACTCCTGGAGAAGCTTCAGTTCCGCCATTAAGTTTTCCAT
>CAYUWD010000209.1:0-2610 GCA_964448235.1 uncultured Bacteroidales bacterium
AAAACAAAATTATTTACTTGCGGATTTTAGGTAATACTTATTACTTTTTTGCTAAATTTGATTATTAATTTTCAGGTACAATATTTGACAAACAAATTTCTAAAAACTAATATGAAAAGAACATTCTATTTTGCAGGAATAATTCTTCTTGCTTTTTTATCCGGTAATCTTTTTGCACAAAAAACAGAAACCAGTAAATATGATAATGGTAAACTGGAATATAAAATCCAGTATGATGCTAATGGTGATGAACATGGCAGATGGGAATACTATTACGACAATGGTCAACTAGAAATGGTTGAGACCTATAATCATGGTTGGCCTAGTGGAGTTTGGGAAACATACTACGAAAACGGTCAATTGGAATCAAAGGGAAATTATAATAGTGAAGGTTATGAAAATGACATTTGGGAAGCATATTTTGAGAACGGACAAATACAATATAAAGGCGAATATAAAAATGGAAAACCAACAGGTGATTGGAAAATATTCTTCGAAGATGGCTCTCTTGAAGCAAGTTTAAGCTTTTCTGAAACAGGTAACCCTACAGGTCAAATGATCTCAAATTTCAATAATGGAAAACCAAAAGCAATAGGCTCATTTAATATTACGGGTCAAAAAACCGGAATCTGGAAAATATTTTATACTAATGGTGCATTAAAATCAGAAATTGTATATAACAACAATCAGATATCAGAAATAAAATCTGCTTTTGATGAGAATGGCAACCAACTAAAATTTTCAAAAACGACAGATGGACCATTAAAAGGTCAATGGTTCGATATGGAAGGTGATAACATTGAGGAAATCGATTATCATGCGGTCATGCATGTAGTTGCTTTTTAAAACACAATAAATAAAAAGACCGCAGTTTTACTGCGGTCTTTTCTATTATACTTTTAGTTTTCCTATCCCATAATAGTTTTAACATCTTCTTCAGTAGCAGCACGTTTCTCAAGAACTTCATAATCGAAAGTTAATTCTTTACCTGCCAGAGGGTGATTTAGATCAACGACAACAGTTTTATCCTTAACCTCTTTAACAACCAAAGGAATTGGACCTTGCTGAGTTTGAGCTTGCAGTTGCATTCCAGCTTCTAGTTTCATATCCTCAGGAAACTGTGTTTTTGGAACTTCCTGAATAGCTTCATCACTAACAGGGCCATAAGCATTTTCAGCAGCAATAACTACAGTTCTTTTGTCACCAGTATTAGCTTCTTTAACGTCAGCTTCCAAACCAGGAATAATCATTCCAACTTCAAGAATAAAAGCAAGAGGGTCACGACCTTCTGAAGTATCAAATACAGAACCATCGTTTAATTTTCCTGTATAGTGAATTTTTACAAAATCTTTTCCTTTAATATCAATATCCATAATAATTTGTTTTTTGGAGCAAACTCCATATTATAATTTAATTTGGCGCAAAGGTAATTAAATTAATAAGAAACAAAAAAAGGAGTTAAACTACTAAACACCTACAAATCCTGCGCGAGTTACTCGCTATAATCCTGCGCGAGTTACTCGCGCAGGACTAAAAAGAACTCACCCAAACACAAATCCGGCGCGAGTTACTCGCGCCGGACTAACGAACTCACCCAAACACAACGTGAATTATTTGCGTGGGAACAATATCCTAACCCTAAATAATTACGCGAGTAACTCGCGCAAGATTATAGACTATATAACTCGTTTAAGAAGCATGAAACAAAAAAACAAAACAATCTTCCTAATACTCCAGAATAACATCTAAAACTCCTTGCAAATCAGCATAATTCCTAGCAGAAGAATATTTATAATTTATCGGAAAATCAACTAGACCTGCATTAACAGGATTATTATGGATATAATTTAATTTCTGCTTGAAAAATGATGCACTTATTATTTCAAGTGGATGAAACCCATCCTGCCAAAACTTGTATTTTAAGTTGCGTTTTATTCGTAAACCTTCTTTTCGAAACACCTCCAACATTTCTTTTTTATCCCCATCCTTTTCAAGTTGTCGAACTATTTGAACTGATGTAAACTTCTTTAAATCCCGAATAACACTATTTAGACTTGGATTTTCACCCCTAGCTATCATGTGAATATGAGTAGGCATAATACAATAAGCGAATAATTCAAGTGATTTATGTTTTTGACAGTACTTAATTGAATCAAGAATAATTTCAATGTACTTGGTTTCAACAAATACTTTAAGCCATTTTACAGTAGAAAATGTTATAAAATAAGCTTTACTTTCATCATGTACTTTGTACGATTCTGACATTTTTTTCTTCAAAAATAATCATTTTCCTTAATACTAACTCCATAGTTTAACTTCAATTGTTAGGATTAAACGAACTCGTCTATCATCCCAAATCCTACGCGAGTAACTCGCGTAGGATTATAATCACAACAACAACCTAACTCTTAATAAGAATTTTTGTCATATACTGAGAACCATTTATTAAATTTGTTATATTTTTGACTCCAAATCCTGCGCGAGTTACTCATTATAACTCACAACAACAACCTAACTCTTAATAAGAATTTTTGTCATGTACTAAGAAAAAAAAGATCTTAAGTTCAATTAGTAAATGCACTTTTTTCTCTCTTCCTGAAATGTAGCGTA
>CAYUWD010000210.1:0-2560 GCA_964448235.1 uncultured Bacteroidales bacterium
GAAAGAACGCCGGTTAGTGTTTATTTAAATGAGACTCCTGTTGCAGGTTTTGATTTTAGCGCAGAAGGAACAACTGTTGAGTTTGAGAATACATCAACGGCATCAGAAACATTTGTATGGGATTTTGGCGATGAAAATACATCTACTCAGGTAAATCTGACTCATGTTTATTCTGAACCGGGAACATATACAGTTTCTTTAACTGCTACGAGTGAATGTGGTTCTGATATATCAACACAAGAGGTGTTGGTTACCGCTGGTATAAATGACGAAGTTAATAATGAATTTAGTATTTATCCAAATCCTGTATATGATGTTTTAACTATTAGTTCTGATGAGGAGATCGACCAAATCAGGATAATTGATATTACCGGTAGAATTGTCGATATTCAAGTTCCGAAAACCGTCAACAGCGGTGAATATCAAATAGATTTTAGCTCTTACGTTTCAGGAACTTATTTGCTTGAGATAATTACAAATGAAAAGATTAAAGTTACCCAAATAATAAAGAATTAAACATATTACTATTATGAGACATTTTACTTTAGGAGTATTACTGATTTTGATGTCATCTTTTTTAATGGCACAAGATGCTGATCTTGATTTTGCTCAGGAGAAGTTGTCAACTAGAGGGGAAATATATTTTACATTCCCTGAGGCTGATTATGAAACTATGATGACTTTAAATCGACAGCTTTCTATTGATGATTTTAAGGCTGGTATTGTATATGCTTATGCAAATCCGCAGGAGTTTGATAATTTCCTTACTTATGGTATCGAATTTACACCTGTTTATGATTATTACAATTCGACAAAAGCTTTAACTATGGCTACAACAGTAGCGGAAATGGCGGGATGGGATAGATATCCAACTCATGCTGTTTATGAGGAAATGATGCAGGATTTTGTTGATAATTATCCTGGATTATGTCGACTTGATACCATCGGGTTTTCTGTAAATGGTTGGCCAATAATATGTTTGGCGATTTCTGATAATATTGATACCGATGAGGATGAACCTGAGTTTTGGTGGAGTGGGACAATGCATGGTGATGAGACAACAGGTTATGTACTCTTGTTGAGATTGGCAGATTATCTTTTATCAAATTATGGTACTGATCCACAGGTGACAAATATTGTTCAAAACATGGAAATTTATATAAATCCTCTTGCAAATCCTGATGGAACATTTAATAATTCCACATCAGGGACAAGTGTATCCCAATCAATCAGAGCAAATACGAACGGTATAGACTTAAATCGAAATTTTCCTACGCTTAATGGAGATTCTTATACACTGCAACCTGAAATACAATGCATGATGGATTATTCTGATGAAAGGGATTTTGTTATGTCTGCAAATACTCATGGTGGTGTTGAATTATTGAATTTTCCTTGGGATACCTGGCAAAGCTGGGAAAACATCAATGCTGATCACAACTGGTGGGAACATGTTTGTTTTGTATACGCTGACCAAGTGGAGATTGATGCACCTTCAACATATCTTGAAGGTCCTGGGTCAATGGATTACGGATCATATAACACAACCGGAGTTACACATGGTGCAGACTGGTATTATGCAATAGGCTCACGTCAAGATTATATGAATTATTACAGATATATTCAGGAAGTGACAATAGAGTGGTCTGATACAAAGACCCTTGGCACGGAGCTTCTTAATACATATTGGGGATATAACAAAGAAGCAATTTTTTTGTATATGGAACAGGCTCTTTATGGATTACGAGGTGTCGTTACAGATGCTTGTACAGGTACTCCCTTAGGAGATGTTAAGGTTGAGATTGTTGGTCATGATAAAGATAATTCTGAAGTTTATTCTTCTGCTCCGGTAGGTAATTATCATCGTCCGATATACGAAGGAACTTATGATTTTACTTTTTCTTTATCAGGATATCAATCACAAACACATACAGTTACTATTACCAATGATGTGTCAACACGTTTGGATATTCAGTTAATTCCAGATGGTACAGGAACGCCTGATTTTGCTGGTACTCCAACTTCAATATTCGAAGGCGAAACCGTTGATTTTACGGATGCAAGTTCAGGAACAATCACTTCTAGAAGCTGGACTTTTGAAGGAGGTTCTCCGGCATCAAGTACTGATGTAAATCCTGCAGGGATATCTTATGCAACAGCCGGCACTTATGATGTTACATTGGAAATTGTAAGTAATGGTTGTACTGTATCTGAATTAAAAGAAGATTATATTACTGTTGCTGCTGCAGTCCCTGTTGTATCTGATTTTGAAGCGGATCAAACAACTGTTTCCCAAGGTAGTACAGTTAATTTTACAGATCTATCAACAAATAATCCGGATGATTGGACTTGGACATTTGATGGAGGGACACCAGGAACTAGTTCCAATCAAAATCCATCTATTGTGTATAATACTCCCGGAACTTATGATGTCGTTTTAAATGCCACAAATACTTATGGTGGAAATACTGAAACTAAAGTAGGATATATTATAGTTACTGAAGCAGACTTGCTAATGTCGGACGGAACATCAACACGTTGTAGTGGATTGTTTAAAGAT
>CAYUWD010000211.1:0-2547 GCA_964448235.1 uncultured Bacteroidales bacterium
TCGTAAAAGCCAAATCAAAAAATTTGGCGGTGAACGGAAGCGTGACTCACGAACGGTTACATCCGCTTTTCGCATTACATATAGGTGTTGTTACCAGCTGTTTATTTATTGTTTCTCAAAACTCAGATTGTAAGTTTTGTTTTTAGCGCTTATTTTCAAGATATAATTTCCAGAAGGTAATTCTGATACATCCAAAGTGTTAATATTTTTGTGTAAGAAAAATGTTTTTACCAATTGCCCAATAGTGTTAAAAATTTCAGCTTTTTGTGGTGTTATATCTTTGGGAATATCAAGATACAATTTGTCTTGCACAGGATTAGGATATATTTTAAGATTATTATGCACTGATAAGTCATTATACGTTGAACATTCAACGGGAAAAATTTCCTTTATAATTGTTTTTGACTCACCGTAAGCATCAGTTATGGTTATATGTAAATCTTGTGGTCCCCATGTAGTAGGAGTGTAGAATTCAATTGGTTTTACAATGCATTGTCCCCATTCGTGATTACTTATTGTTGCTTCTGTAATGGTTTCTTCAAAGTATGTTTCGCCTCCCCATTCAAGATTAATATCTGTAAGTCCAATCTCAACAGGGACAAAGCAAGATGGGTAATAAACACTGTCAATTACTTGACCAGTACTGAACTCAATAGTATATGGCGCTGATTTTCCTGCAATATATACATAAACCTCAATAGTGTCGTTCATACAAATGCCTTCTGGTATTTGTGGGATGTCAATATCAATATTGAGTTCATCGGGTTCAATATTACATAAGCCATCCATACCAAGGCTATCTGTTTTTACAAGCCATGCTTGTTGGGGAGGGTCGTAACCAATGTTGCTGTAATCATTACCATATCCTGCAATAATAAAACCTTTGTCTAATGTGGACTTAAAAGACGAAAAATATTGCCATCTTGAATCCTCAGAAACAGCATAATAATACCTGTGCCACTTGATGTTTCCCTGAGAATCCGTTTTGATCATGAATCCCCTATGCCGCGAATAATACCAATATGAAGAACCTATAAAAACAAAATCATTATTTTCAAGCTGAATTGCTGAATTTATTGAGGAATTAAGAGTTATCCCATCACCATTTGGATAACATGAATAATTTCTATATGTTTTAGTAATTTAAAAACGTGAAAAAAATTCTCGTTTTTGTTATTTTACAAAAATGCTGAATTTATTAGTATATCTGACATGCATACAATTTACTCATTCGTTCTTTATTGAGATAAAAAGCAAGACCAGTAAAAACTCAAGACCTTAACAAATTGTATAATCTTCATTGTCAGTGCTTTAGTGTTTTGCTTAAAACAGAATAAGAATCAAATCTTACGATTGATTATCAGGTAGTTACATATTGCAAACTGTTAAAAGTAATAAAAAATGCAGTTTAAGCTTAATTTGTTCATTTTCCGTATTTACACCAAACCCAAGACCTTTAGGTCGCTATAATTTCTCCCATAAGAGGTCCCCATTTTGATCAATTTTTCTAAGACATCCATCCCAAATAATCTCTTCTCCGCCAGAACCATATTTTGCAGCAGGGTAACTGCCACAAGCAAGAATGTTGGAATCCTGTGTTTCTAATACATCTTTTACATAACCATTGTTGAAGTTTTCCCTACCATAAATTCGTTCCCAAATTATATTTCCAGCTGTATCTGTATTTGTTAGATACCATCTTGTGTTGCTTGAATGTGTAACCCATGAAGCGCCTGCAGTAATAATAGTACTATCAGATTTTTCTATTATACAATTGCCATATTCATAAGCATTGTTGCCTAAGGTTTTATGCCATAAATAATTACTATTGCAATCCGCTTTTAATAATAGCAACCCGAATTTGTCTTCCAAAGTGTCATATATTTGACCAGTCAGATAGTATGCACTATCGGAGCTTCTTAATGAATAGAAAACTTTTTTCTCCTGTGAATTATAAAAAATCGTATTTTGACTAATTATGTCAAAAGTATTACTGAAAATGTTAATATTAGTTCCAATATCTCCTGAATTGACATTTACGATTGCTCCAGCAAAATAATATTCGTTATTAAATTTTTTTAAATTTCCATCCCAACCTTCCCAATATTGATACTGTGAATCGCTATATGTTTTTTTCCATACATTGTTTCCGTTAATATCAACATATGTAAAAGCAAAACACCTTATTAATTCTTCATTGTTTGTTCCTGTCAATACAATATACCCTGTGTCAATTGCAACGACACTATTAGTAATATGGCTTACAGTATCTTCAATTATCCTATTGAAAACCACTTGCGCGGAAAGTAGTTGTGATATCGCGATAAATAATATTGTAATTTTTATTGCTCTCAAGATATTTCAAATTTACAAAAAAAACAGATAGGTTAAATAACTGTTTGTTGGTTTAACTATTCATCAGTTTATCTGATAAAATTATAGTGAAAAAGCATTTTGTTTCTTTGCAGGCTAATGTGATTTTAAATTGCTGGTAACGGTTGCGGCTATGTGGAGTGCGAAAAAGGAATAGCGATTCCTTCGTAAGAG
>CAYUWD010000212.1:0-2505 GCA_964448235.1 uncultured Bacteroidales bacterium
GATAAAGTCTTAGAAACAATTTCTGCGGAGCTTCAAAAAGAGCTCAAAGGGCTTAAAGGTTTCTCTCATCAAAACTTAAAAAAGATGAAACTCTTTTATGAGGCTTATCCTTTTATGTTGGCAGATTGCAAACTAGCTAATGAAATCATACTATTAGATAATAATGATACTCATATAATTGATTCTCCAGTCAAGAATCAAACTAACGCAGATATTAGTTCGACACTGTCGAACCAAACAGAAATTTCAATTAGTTCGACAGTGTCGAACCAATTTAAATCTGCATTTTGGCAAATCAGTTTTTCTAATCATTTTAGCATTACAACTGCTGAAAAGGAGTTAGATACAAGAGTATATTATATCGAACAATGCTCTCTTAATTCATGGTCAAACAGGGTACTAAAAAATCATCTGAAGAATAAAATATATCAGCAAAACAAATTAAACAATAATTTTGGCAACACTCTTGCGAACATAGAACCGTCTAAAGCAATAGCACAGTTCAAAGACGAGTACTTGTTGGATTTTCTAAACATTGACGACTCAGATAACGAAAGAGTAATTGAGGATAAAATTGTTCAAAACATTAAAGATTTTATTCTACAAATGGGAACTGGTTTTTCTTTTATTGGAAATCAATATCGCCTGGCAGTAGAAAATGATGAATTCTTTATCGACCTTCTATTTTTTAATAGAAATTTGCAATCTTTAGTTGCAATTGAATTAAAACGTGGCAAGTTCAAACCCGAGCATCTTGGGCAACTAAGTTTTTATCTTAATGTACTCGACGATCAAATAAAACTTGAACACGAAAACCCTAGTATAGGTATAGTCTTATGCAAAGAAAAGAGCAATACTGTAGTTGAATATGCACTCCGAAACAATAATCAACCCATGGGTGTAGCTACATTTAAAACAAAGCAAGAAATGCCCGAAAACATGAAAAACATTCTTCCATCTGTTGATGAACTAAAGCAAATATTAATGAACGATTAAGCTTAATATTTTGAATTTCAAAAAATAAAATCGAAAAGCATTTTATTGACAAAATGGGGTGAAATAATCGCTAAAATGTCAATAGAATGTCAATAAAACAGTCTTATTGCCAGTGCTAACAATTTAAATGTAGTCAACAATACACTGACAATATGATAAATTCATGGTATCGCCCTGACTTACAAGCAATAATTGTTGTTGGGGATATTGATGTCGATGAAATTGAGCAGAAAATTATTGAAATGTATAGCAGTTTAAAAATGCCTGAAAATCCACCAAAAAGAGAAGTTCAGGACATCCCGAATCATCAGGAAACTTTATTTACAAGTAATACAGACAAAGAAGCAACAAGGGTTAGCGTAAAAATGTATTTTAAGAATGATCCTATAGCACCTTTAAAAACAGAAGAACAATTATATAAAGGTTTAATTAAAAATCTGTGCTTTTCAATGCTTAATAAAAGAATTGACGAAAGAAATCGTAACGAATCTAATCCCATGACATACGGATACATAAATTCCAAAAATATTAAACCTGAGAAATCAAGTTTGTATGCTATATGTAACCCAAAAGAAAAAAATATCTTGCAGTCTTTCACCATTTTAACAGAAGAACTATACAGAGCAAATAAGTTAGGCTTTACAAAAGAAGAGTTAAAGCAAAGCAAAGAAAGTATTATCCGTAATACAGAAAGACAAGTCAAGGAAAAGGATACTCGTGAAAGTCGTTGGGTTTGTTATTTCATTAAATACGCATTTACAGATAATTCAATTATTATTTCTCAGGAAGAAAGATTGAAATTGTACAAAAACTTCATGAATCAAATTACCATTGAAGATGCGAATAAGGTATTAGCCGATTTAATTACCGAAAACAATCGTGTTATTACTGTATCAGGACCGGAAGGGACAGAATTACCTTCAGAAAGTGAGTTTATAGATATTGTCGAAACGGCTGAAAATAAAACTTATGAGAAATATATTGCTGATCCAATAATAGAAGACATTATGGAAAATAAGCCTGCTCCTGGTACAATTATTAAAGAAGAATATATTGAAGCTCTTGATGCAGAAAAATGGACTTTAAGCAATGGGATTGTATTTTGGGTTAAAATTGCAGATTACAAAAAAGACAAACTTGACTATTTAATCTACAGTAAAGGAGGATTAAGCCTTCATGATACTGAGGAAAGATATCTGTACTCATCTGCTCCTAACATTATTAGTTCAAGTGGGATCTCAAATTTTACAGACTTACAGGTTTCTCGTTACTTTTCGGGTAAAGGTTTCTACAATTCTTTTGGATGTTCCAATTATAATGAATTGATAATTGGTTCCGGCAGTTTATCTTATTCTGAAGATGTGTTTAAAAAGTTACACCTAATTTTTACAGCTCCACGAATTGATAGTGTCGGCTATAATAAATTTATGACTAGCAGAGAAACATGGTTTAAGAATAAAAGTAATAATCCACGCCAAGTTATGAATGATAGTTTACAATGTATCAGAT